>NZ_CP011008.1:0-10000 GCF_001578185.1 Peribacillus simplex
TTGGATAACATCGATAGCCTCTGGAACCAGGCGCTCGGAAAAATCGAAAAAAAAATCAGTAAACCAAGCTTTGAAACTTGGCTTAAATCAACCAAGGCTTATTTACTGCAAGGTGATACATTAACAGTCACCGCCCCCAATGAATTTGCCAGGGATTGGCTTGAAGAACGCTATTCCCATCTTATTTCTGATGTATTGTTTGAACTTACCGGTGAGGAATTGGAAGCAAAATTCATCATTCCCCCAAATCAAGAAGATGATGATTTTACCGTTCCTGTTCAACCTAAAAAGATAAAAAAACAGGATAAAGACCATGCTGCATTTCCACAGCATATGCTTAATGCGAAAAACACCTTCGATACATTTGTCATCGGCTCCGGCAATCGTTTTGCCCATGCCGCGTCTCTCGCTGTCGCAGAAGCACCTGCCAAAGCCTATAATCCATTATTTATATACGGAGGCGTAGGCCTAGGGAAAACCCATTTAATGCATGCAATCGGGCATTATGTTCTTGAGCATAATCCTAATGCTAAGGTCGTTTATTTATCATCTGAAAAATTCACGAATGAATTCATCAACTCAATCCGGGATAATAAAGCAGGGGAATTCCGTGATAGATACCGAAGCGTAGATGTTTTATTAATTGATGATATTCAATTTCTTGCAGGAAAAGAACAAACCCAAGAAGAGTTTTTTCATACATTCAATGCGTTGCATGAAGAAAGCAAACAGATCGTCATCTCGAGTGACCGTCCACCAAAAGAGATCCCTACACTTGAGGATCGCCTCCGCTCCAGGTTTGAGTGGGGTTTGATCACGGATATCACACCTCCTGATCTAGAAACACGGATTGCTATATTGCGTAAAAAGGCAAAAGCTGAGGGTCTTGATATCCCGAATGAAGTCATGCTCTATATTGCAAACCAAATCGATTCCAATATTCGTGAGCTTGAGGGTGCACTCATTCGTGTTGTCGCTTATTCTTCATTAATTAATAAGGATATTAATGCCGATTTAGCAGCCGAAGCATTAAAAGACATCATCCCAAGCTCCAAACCTAAAATAATCACCATCTTAGAAATCCAAAAAACAGTTGGTGAGCATTATAGTGTGAAATTGGAGGATTTCAAGGCGAAAAAACGGACTAAATCCGTAGCCTTTCCAAGACAGATTGCCATGTATCTTTCCAGGGAGTTAACGGATTCATCCCTGCCTAAGATTGGAGATGAATTCGGAGGTCGCGATCATACGACCGTCATCCATGCGCATGAAAAAATTTCTAAACTCATGCAAACCGACACCCAGCTACAACGTCAGGTTAAGGAAATCCAGGATCAGCTGAGGGTATAATCAATTCTGGATAATGTGTATAACTGACGACTACTTACACACAGTCTGTCCACAAGTGGATAGACTGTTTTTCCTTAGGTTAATTGGACTTATCCACATATCAACAGGCCCTACTACTATTACTACTATCTTTTTTAATAAAAATTATTAATAAATATGCCTATTTGGCAATAATAAATTGGAGGATGAAACATGAGATTTATAATCCAAAGAGATCGATTAGTTCATAGTGTCCAAGAAGTAATGAAGGCAGTCACATCAAGAACGACGATTCCAATTCTAACGGGGATAAAAATAAGCGTTACTAGTGAGGGTGTCACTTTAACAGGAAGTGATTCAGATATCTCCATTCAATCATTCATTCCAGCTGAAGTTGACGGCGATGAGATTGTTGAAGTGAAAAGTAGCGGCGGTATTGTCCTGAATGCCCGTTTTTTCAGTGAAATTGTCAAAAAGCTGCCGATGGATACTGTAGAAATTGAAGTGGAAAACAACTTTCAAACGATTATCCGCTCAGGTAAAGCCGAATTTAATTTAAATGGACTGGATCCCGAAGAATATCCACATCTTCCAATCATTGAAGAAGAAAATATTTTCAAACTTCCGACGGACCTTTTAAAGACCCTTATTCGCCAAACGGGTTTTGCAGTGTCCACGTCAGAAACACGCCCCATCTTAACAGGTGTAAACTTAAAGGTTCAAGATGATGAATTGACCTGTATTGCAACAGACAGTCATAGGCTGGCAATGAGAACCGCCAAAATAGAAAATAAAATTACAGGGACCTATAGCGTTGTAATCCCAGGTAAAAGCTTGAATGAGTTGAGTAAAATCCTTGATGATACTAACGAACTCATTGAAATCGTCATTACCGAAAACCAAGTACTTTTCAAAGCTGAAAATTTATTATTCTTCTCTAGATTGCTTGAAGGGAACTATCCCGATACTTCACGATTGATTCCATCGGATAGCAAAACGGATGTGACTGTTCATACAAAGGATTTTCTCCAAGCTATTGACAGGGCATCTTTACTTGCAAGGGAAGGAAGAAATAATGTCGTCAAATTGACAACCCTTGAAGGACGGATAATCGAAGTCTCTTCCAATACACCTGAAATTGGTAAAGTAATCGAGGAGGTTCAGGCAGAAGCCATTGAAGGTGAAGATCTGAAAATCTCATTCAGTGCCAAATTTGTAATGGATGCTTTAAAGGCATTGGAAGGTTCCGATATCAAAATTAATTTCACCGGTGCAATGCGTCCATTTGTCATTCGTCCACTACATGATGATTCCATGCTCCAATTAATCCTTCCGGTAAGGACTTATTAATCTAAAATAATATTTCAAAAAAATTAAAGGCTTGTTAAGCAGGTCTTTAATTTTTTTATATTTAAACATAGGTTCCAAAAGGTTTTTTAACATTTTTTTAATACTGAACGGAACTCAAGACTGCTAAAAATAAGAGCTGAAAAAGCTATACTTTGTCTTAATGGCATTTATTTAGTAAAATGAAATATTAAAGACTACTTAGAAATGAGTGAGGCATAATGGACTCCATAAAAATAAGCACAGAATATATTACGCTTGGACAATTCTTGAAATTGGCTGATTTGATCCAAAGCGGAGGAATGTCGAAATGGTTCTTAAGTGAATACGAGGTTTACATTAATGGCGAACTAGACGTGAGAAGAGGCAGGAAATTAAGATCAGGTGATAAAATAGAGATTCCTGGATTTGGCGTCTACACAATTACAAGCTAAAACATAAGGGAAGAGCGGAATATGTATATTGAAAATATAAGTTTGAGAAATTACCGCAACTATACCGAACTGAATCTGGCTTTTGAAAATAAAGTCAATGTAATCCTCGGCGAAAATGCTCAAGGAAAAACAAATGTCATGGAATCTATTTTCGTTTTAGCAATGGCAAAATCCCATCGGACCTCAAATGATAAAGAACTTATTCGCTGGGATGAAGAGTATGCTAAAATAGAAGGTAGAGTTAGAAAGAGAAATACCTCAATACCACTTGAGCTGACCATTTCAAAAAAAGGGAAAAAGGCGAAGTGCAACCATATTGAACAAAGAAAGTTGAGTCAATATGTCGGAAATATGAATGTGGTCATGTTTGCGCCTGAGGATCTTAACCTTGTGAAGGGAAGTCCTCTAGTCAGACGCCGTTTTATAGATATGGAAATTGGCCAGGTTTCTCCCGTATACCTTCATGATATGAGCCAATATCATAAAATACTTCAACAAAGAAATCATTACTTAAAGCTTCTGCAGACCCGGAAACAAACGGATACGACGATGCTTGACGTGCTGACTGACCAATTTATTCAGTATGCAGCGAAAATTGTCGAAAGAAGATACGAGTTTCTTTTAAAGCTCCAGCAATGGGCAGAGCCGATTCATTCGGGGATCTCCAGAAACCTAGAAGTATTGAAAATCCAATATAAACCGTCGCTTGATGTATCAGAATCTATGGATTTGACGAAAATGATAGAAGTATACACAGAAAAATTTGATAAAATAAAAACAAGGGAAATTGAACGGGGTGTAACACTGGTAGGTCCTCATCGTGACGACCTGGTTTTTTTTGTGAATGACCGTGATGTCCAGACTTATGGTTCACAAGGACAACAACGTACAACTGCCCTGTCCTTGAAACTTGCCGAAATTGAACTGATCCATGAAGAAATAGGCGAGTATCCCATTTTATTATTGGATGATGTGTTATCGGAACTTGACGATTTCCGTCAATCTCATTTACTGAATACGATACAAGGGAAAGTGCAAACATTTGTGACGACACCCTCCGTTGATGGAATCGATCATCAAACCCTAAGAGAAGCGTCCACCTTTTATGTTAGTCAAGGAAGTATTAAAAAGGTTAAATGATGAGGTGAATGTATGTATCTCCATATTGGTGAAGACATTCTTGTGAAAACGGACGATGTCATAGCCATTTTAGATAAGAAGCTGCTCCAGGCCTCTCCAATCATGAGTGAATTTTTGGAGAAAAAGTCTGATGTAACTTACCATTTAGAAAAAAACTCGGTTAAATCGATTGTAGTGACGGATAAACAGGTCTATTATTCACCGCTTGCGTCGTCCACTTTGAAAAAGCGTTCACTGCAGCCATCGCTCTTAATCGATGATATAGATATTCTTTGAATTGTAGCTATAACGTTATAATCACTCCTGAAAAATTTGATAAATGCCAAAAGAAAAGTGTAGGTGATACGAATGACAATGGAACAAAAAGAAGTACAAGCTCAGGCATACGATGAGAATCAGATACAGGTTTTAGAAGGCTTAGAAGCAGTTCGTAAACGTCCGGGGATGTATATCGGTACTACCTCTGCAAAAGGACTTCACCATCTTGTTTGGGAAATTGTCGATAATAGTATTGATGAGGCACTAGCTGGTTTCTGTACTGAAATCAAAGTGACGATCGAAGAAGACAATAGCATAACCGTAGTCGATAATGGACGGGGGATTCCAGTCGGTATCCATGAAAAAATGGGACGGCCAGCTGTGGAAGTTATCATGACGGTCCTTCATGCGGGCGGTAAATTTGGCGGCGGAGGTTATAAGGTCTCCGGTGGTCTGCATGGTGTGGGAGCTTCAGTAGTTAATGCCTTATCCACGGTATTGGAAGTTTACGTTCATCGTGAAGGTAAAATCCATTATCAGCAATTTAACCGAGGGGTCCCTAGAGAAGATTTGAAAATCATCGGGGAAACCGATCATACCGGCACGACTGTTCACTTCATTCCTGATGGTGAAATCTTCACGGAATCCTTGGAATATGATTTCGATACATTAGCCACACGTATCCGTGAGCTTGCGTTCCTGAATAAAGGCTTGAAATTAATCATTGAAGATAAACGTGGAGAAGAAGAGAAAATCAGGGAATACCACTATGAGGGTGGTATCAAGTCTTATGTCGAGCATTTGAACCGCTCAAAAGAGGTTTTACATGAGGAACCGATATTCATGGAAGGCGAAAGGGATGGAATCTCCGTTGAATTAGCCTTGCAATATAATGACAGCTACATCAGTAATGTCTTTTCTTTTGCCAATAATATTCATACCTATGAAGGCGGTACACATGAATCAGGATTCAAGACCGCTTTAACCCGTGTCATCAATGATTATGCACGGAAAAATGGCCTTTTAAAAGAAGCCGATTCCAATTTCTCCGGTGAAGATGTCCGGGAAGGTCTAACGGCAATCATTTCGATTAAGCATCCTGAACCGCAATTTGAAGGACAGACGAAAACCAAACTGGGAAATTCTGAAGTAAGGACGGTTACTGATTCCATTCTTTCGGAAAGGCTTGATTCCTTCTTATACGAAAATCCTGCAGTGGCCAGAAAAATTATAGATAAAGGGCTGATGGCAGCAAGAGCACGTATGGCAGCCAAGAAGGCCCGTGAATTGACACGAAGGAAAAGTGCTTTGGAAGTATCCAATCTACCGGGGAAATTGGCGGATTGTTCATCTAAAGACCCGGCTATCAGCGAATTGTACATCGTTGAAGGAAACTCGGCGGGAGGCTCGGCTAAACAGGGACGGGACCGTCATTTCCAAGCTATTTTACCGTTAAGGGGTAAAATCCTGAATGTTGAAAAAGCGCGATTGGACAGAATCCTGCATAATGAAGAAATAGGCACGATCATCACAGCACTTGGAACAGGCATTGGCGATGAATTCAATATTGAAAAGGCCAGATACCATAAAATCGTTATCATGACCGATGCGGATGTAGATGGTGCCCATATCAGAACGCTGATGTTGACATTTTTCTACCGTTATATGAGAAAAATTATCGAGTATGGATATATATATATTGCTCAGCCGCCACTTTTCAAAATTCAGCAAGGGAAAAAAGTGGATTATGCCTATAATGATCGCCAGCTTGAAGAAATCATGGCTAGTATGCCAAGTACTCCAAAGCCTAACCTGCAGCGCTATAAAGGGCTGGGGGAAATGAATCCAGAGCAATTATGGGAAACGACGATGAACCCTGATACGAGAACGCTCCTTCAAGTCAGTTTGAAAGATGCTGCCGAGGCAGATGAGACTTTCGAAATGTTGATGGGCGACAAGGTGGAACCGCGACGTAACTTCATTGAAGAAAATGCAATTTATGTAAAAAATCTCGATATCTGATTTTTTGACAGGATGCTTTTTACATCCTGTTCTTTACATAGTGCACGTACAGTTAAAACTAAATGAGAGTATAAGCTTTTTATAGGAGGTTGGCTCCATGTCAGAAAATGAAAGATCAGGTGTAAAAGAAATAAATATAAGTACCGAGATGCGGACATCTTTTTTGGATTACGCTATGAGCGTAATCGTATCTCGGGCTTTGCCTGATGTAAGGGACGGTTTAAAACCGGTACACCGAAGAATTCTCTATGCAATGAATGATCTTGGAATGACTTCGGATAAACCATTTAAAAAATCAGCCCGTATTGTAGGGGAAGTAATCGGTAAATATCACCCGCATGGTGATTCTGCCGTATATGAAACGATGGTACGGATGGCGCAGCCGTTTAACTATCGCTATATGCTTGTCGATGGTCACGGGAATTTCGGTTCGGTCGATGGAGACCAAGCTGCCGCAATGAGGTATACAGAAGCAAGAATGTCGAAGATTTCGATGGAATTACTTCGCGATTTAAATAAAGATACGGTTAATTTCCAGGATAACTACGATGGTTCAGAAAGAGAACCAGCCGTTATGCCAGCCCGTTTCCCGAACTTGTTAGTGAATGGTTCATCAGGTATAGCAGTAGGGATGGCAACCAATATTCCACCACATCAACTAGGTGAAGTAATTGACGGCGTATTGGCTTTGAGCAAGAATCCTGAAATTACAATTCCAGAGTTGATGGAATATATCCCAGGTCCGGATTTCCCGACAGCCGGTTTAATTTTAGGACGAAGCGGAATTAGGAAGGCCTATGAAACTGGAAAAGGGTCAATCATCCAACGGGCGAGAGTCGAGATTGAAGAAAAGCCCAATGGTAAACAGGTAATCCTTGTTAAAGAAATCCCTTATCAAGTAAATAAAGCAAGATTGATTGAAAAAATTGCAGAACTTGCTCGAGATAAGAAAATCGAAGGCATTACTGATTTACGGGATGAATCGGATCGCAATGGCATGCGTATTGTCATGGAGCTTCGAAAGGATGTTAATGCAAATGTCCTTTTAAACAATCTTTATAAGCATACCGCGATGCAGACCACCTTCGGAATCAATCTGCTTGCTTTGGTGGACGGCCAGCCTAAGGTGCTGAATTTAAAACAATGCCTGCACTACTACTTAGAGCACCAACAGGTGGTCATTAGGCGCAGGACGGAATTTGAATTACGGAAAGCGGAAGCCCGTGCCCATATTTTAGAAGGTTTGCGTATTGCACTTGATAATTTGGATGCGGTCATTTCGTTAATCCGTGGTTCCCAAACGACAGAAATTGCCCGTGAAGGCTTAATGACACAATTTTCACTTTCCGAAAAACAGGCGCAGGCTATCCTGGATATGCGTTTACAGCGTTTGACTGGTCTGGAACGTGAAAAAATTGAAGATGAATACCAGGCATTAATGGCTATAATTGCAGAATATAAAGCCATTCTTGCTGATGAGGAAAAGGTTCTTGAAATTATTCGTGAAGAGCTTCTTGAAATTAAAGAACGTTTTAATGATATACGGAGAACCGAAATCACATTAGCCGGCTTTGAAAGCCTGGAAGATGAGGATTTAATCCCAGAGGAAAATATAATCGTGACACTTACCCATAACGGTTACATTAAACGCTTGCCTGCAACCACGTACCGCAGTCAAAAACGCGGGGGTCGTGGAATACAGGGCATGGGAACGAATACAGATGACTTTGTCGGTCACTTGTTAACCACTTCGACTCATGACACTCTATTATTCTTCACTAACAAAGGTAAAGTATATCGTTCCAAAGGATATGAAATACCTGAGTATGGTAGGACGGCAAAAGGATTGCCACTTATCAACTTGTTGGAAGTCGATAAAGGCGAGTGGGTCAATGCAATCATACCGGTGAAGGAATTTGCCGATGATTGGTATTTATTCTTCACGACCAGACATGGAATATCAAAGCGTACTCCTTTGTCGTCTTTTGCAAATATCCGTAATAACGGTTTAATTGCTCTAGGTTTGCGTGAAGATGATGAATTGATTTCAGTGCGTCTTACGAATGGAGACAAACAGATCATAATTGGAACGAAAGCCGGGATGATGATTCGTTTCCCTGAGACGGATGTACGGACAATGGGGCGTACTGCAGCGGGAGTGAAAGGGATTTCCTTAAGGTCGAACGATGAAGTGGTCGGTATGGAAATTCTTGAAGATGATGAAGAGGTCCTGATCGTTACGAAAAACGGTTATGGCAAACGGACATCTGCGGAAGAATACCGTATTCAAAGCCGTGGTGGCAAAGGGATCAAAACATGTAATGTCACTGAGAAAAATGGTGAACTTATAGCTGTTAAAACAGTTACAGGTATAGATGAGGATTTAATGCTGATTACAGCAGCTGGTGTATTGATCCGAATGGAAGTCGAAGGCATTTCTAAAACGGGCCGTAATACACAGGGTGTTAAACTCATCCGACTTGAATCAGCAGACAATGAATATGTTTCGACGGTAGCCATCGTTGGAAGAGAAGAAGAAGAAGAAATAGATGCGGAACAGGGCCCAACAATAGATACGGATTCTGATTCTGAACCTACTCTAATCGAAGAAAATGAAGAAACTGAAAAGGATACGGAAGAATAACTCTTCCATAACCAAGAGACCCAGGCAATCTAAGCTGGGTCTTTTTTTATTTGCGTATTAGCTGATTTTTCAAAATGTGAATATCAAGTGTTTGAATATGAGTGAAAGTTAAGGTTTTGGAGTATCAAAGATTAAACGGCTAATAAAATAAATTGAATTTAATCACCATGTTTTTCAAGTAGTATGATACTCATCAAAACTATCGAAGTGAAACATTTTGCTAGTGACCAAGATTATTAAATAAAACGGAAAGTCTAACTGCCGAGGATCATGAGGAGATTCACAATCATCCTAATTTTAGCTATAAAATGATAAAAGATAGTTCCATCATTAAGGATAGTGTGAAGGTAGCCGTTCTAGAGCAACACAGAAGGTTAGATGGAACGGGTTATCCCGAAAGGTGGAAAACAAAGTTCATGAACTTATTTTAAAAATTATTGTTGTTGCAGAAGTCTTTCACGCCATGAATTCCAAAAAGGATATATAGAAGAAATACTATACTGATAAGAAAAAAGTTTACTCTTAAAAAGATAAGCTTCTAGGGGAATGACCAATTTTTTATTATCAAGGGATTCATATATTTTATTTATTTTAAAATAACTCTTGCTTTTATTTCTGATACTGGATATAATAACTAAGTCGACATCGAAATAAAAAAAGTTGTTGACAAAAAATAATATAGTTGATATATTATTAAAGTCGTTTCTAAGCGAACGACAACGAAATTGCTCTTTGAAAACTGAACAAAACAAAGCGCCAACGTTAAATTTTAAGTGAGCACACACTATCAAAAAAGCAAAATGAGCAAGTCAAACATTTCTTCGGA
>NZ_CP011008.1:12500-27500 GCF_001578185.1 Peribacillus simplex
GCCTACAAGTAGTCAAAGCCCGTTAATGGGTAATGGCGTGCCTTTTGTAGAATGAACCGGCGAGTTACGATTTCATGCGAGGTTAAGTTGATAAGACGGAGCCGCAGCGAAAGCGAGTCTGAATAGGGCGAATGAGTATGAGGTCGTAGACCCGAAACCAGGTGATCTACCCATGTCCAGGGTGAAGTTCAGGTAACACTGAATGGAGGCCCGAACCCACGCACGTTGAAAAGTGCGGGGATGAGGTGTGGGTAGCGGAGAAATTCCAATCGAACCTGGAGATAGCTGGTTCTCTCCGAAATAGCTTTAGGGCTAGCCTCAAGATGAGAGTATTGGAGGTAGAGCACTGATTGGACTAGGGGCCCCCAACGGGTTACCGAATTCAGTCAAACTCCGAATGCCAAATACTTATTCTTGGGAGTCAGACTGCGAGTGATAAGATCCGTAGTCGAAAGGGAAACAGCCCAGACCACCAGCTAAGGTCCCAAAGTATACGTTAAGTGGAAAAGGATGTGGAGTTGCTTAGACAACCAGGATGTTGGCTCAGAAGCAGCCACCATTTAAAGAGTGCGTAATAGCTCACTGGTCGAGTGACTCCGCGCCGAAAATGTACCGGGGCTAAACGTATCACCGAAGCTGTGGATTGACACCATTTTGGTGTCGATGGTAGGAGAGCGTTCTAAGGGCGTTGAAGTCAGACCGGAAGGACTGGTGGAGCGCTTAGAAGTGAGAATGCCGGTATGAGTAGCGAAAGAAGGGTGAGAATCCCTTCCACCGAATGCCTAAGGTTTCCTGAGGAAGGCTCGTCCGCTCAGGGTTAGTCGGGACCTAAGCCGAGGCCGAAAGGCGTAGGCGATGGACAACAGGTTGATATTCCTGTACCACCTATACATCGTTTGAACGATGGGGGGACGCAGAAGGATAGGGTAAGCGCGCTGTTGGATATGCGCGTCCAAGCAGTTAGGCCGGAAACGAGGCAAATCCCGTTTCCATTAAGGCGGAGCTGTGATGGCGAGGGAAATATAGTACCGAAGTTCCTGATTCCACGCTGCCAAGAAAAGCCTCTAGTGAGATGTAAGGTGCCCGTACCGCAAACCGACACAGGTAGGCGAGGAGAGAATCCTAAGGTGTGCGAGAGAACTCTCGTTAAGGAACTCGGCAAAATGACCCCGTAACTTCGGGAGAAGGGGTGCTTTTTAGGGTGAATAGCCCGGAAAAGCCGCAGTGAATAGGCCCAGGCGACTGTTTAGCAAAAACACAGGTCTCTGCGAAGCCGCAAGGCGAAGTATAGGGGCTGACACCTGCCCGGTGCTGGAAGGTTAAGGGGAGAGGTTAGCGCAAGCGAAGCTTTGAACCGAAGCCCCAGTAAACGGCGGCCGTAACTATAACGGTCCTAAGGTAGCGAAATTCCTTGTCGGGTAAGTTCCGACCCGCACGAAAGGTGTAACGATCTGGGCACTGTCTCAACGAGAGACTCGGTGAAATTATAGTACCTGTGAAGATGCAGGTTACCCGCGACAGGACGGAAAGACCCCGTGGAGCTTTACTGCAGCCTGATATTGAATTTTGGTACAGCTTGTACAGGATAGGTAGGAGCCTGAGAAGCCGGAGCGCTAGCTTCGGTGGAGGCGTTGGTGGGATACTACCCTGGCTGTATTGAAATTCTAACCCGCGCCCCTTATCGGGGTGGGAGACAGTGTCAGGTGGGCAGTTTGACTGGGGCGGTCGCCTCCTAAAGAGTAACGGAGGCGCCCAAAGGTTCCCTCAGAATGGTTGGAAATCATTCGTAGAGTGTAAAGGCACAAGGGAGCTTGACTGCGAGACCTACAAGTCGAGCAGGGACGAAAGTCGGGCTTAGTGATCCGGTGGTTCCGCATGGAAGGGCCATCGCTCAACGGATAAAAGCTACCCCGGGGATAACAGGCTTATCTCCCCCAAGAGTCCACATCGACGGGGAGGTTTGGCACCTCGATGTCGGCTCATCGCATCCTGGGGCTGTAGTCGGTCCCAAGGGTTGGGCTGTTCGCCCATTAAAGCGGTACGCGAGCTGGGTTCAGAACGTCGTGAGACAGTTCGGTCCCTATCCGTCGCGGGCGCAGGAAATTTGAGAGGAGCTGTCCTTAGTACGAGAGGACCGGGATGGACGCACCGCTGGTGTACCAGTTGTCTTGCCAAAGGCATAGCTGGGTAGCTACGTGCGGACGGGATAAGTGCTGAAAGCATCTAAGCATGAAGCCCCCCTCAAGATGAGATTTCCCATGGCGCAAGCTAGTAAGATCCCTGAAAGATGATCAGGTTGATAGGTCAGAGGTGGAAGCGTGGCGACATGTGGAGCTGACTGATACTAATAGATCGAGGACTTAACCAACGCTTTTTAAAAAATGAAATACCTTCTTATTATCTAGTTTTGAAGGAACAACGTTCCTGATATGTTTGGTGGCGATAGCGAAGAGGTCACACTCGTTCCCATTCCGAACACGGCAGTTAAGCTCTTCAGCGCCGATGGTAGTTGGGGGTTTCCCCCTGTGAGAGTAGGACGCCGCCAAGCCATTTAAAAAGATCAGCCATCCGGCTGGTCTTTTTTCGCGTTCCAGGACAGATCAACCACGATTGGTAGTTAGAAGGATCAAAAGTTGAACCTTTTGGACTTAATCCATTCGAATATTAAAAAGGGCACCTTAGCTTGGCTTATTTTAAGGAATTGCACAATGCAAGGGTAATCATCATTAGGCATTGTTTTCATCAGCTCTGCCCACCATTCTGTTTCATAACGAGCTATTATACTAAGGTTATAAGAGATCAAATAATGGATTAAAAGTTCAGGTAACGAAAAAGCTGACGAATCTTTATTGAGTGATAGCATGAACTGTCCTTCTGCCATGTTATATCGTATTGGAGAAGAAGCATTATGAATAAGTATGCTATCTGCTTTTAAAGTCAGTGTTCGAGGAGCTTCTGAAATACTGAAAACTTGATTCGTTTTGGACTTTAAAAATTCTTCCAATCGACTGCTGGACATTTTATAGCTATCCAATATGGCTGAGGGTAGTTGAAAACCATCCGGTGAGGGTGACAGGGCGGCGAAATTTTTCTGGGGAATGGGCCATGTAAAGTTTTGCATATCTGGTATTTCCTTCAATAGCGTCCCCATAGAAAATTTTTCACCTTCCAGATGCTTGATATGAAATAATTTCTCGGCAATGCAGGTGAAAAGTCCATTCTTTTGCGTTTTTACTTCGTCCTTTAAAAATTCGTATTGTTGTTTTTTTCTTTTTCTTGTAGTTACCCCATGGGCAAGTACCGAAGTTGATTCAGGATAGTTAGGATCAATAGTGAGCAGGCAGGCCTTTAACAATTGGGCGAATCCATAAAATATTAGGATTGGCTGTATGGAAAGTGGAGCTATGGCAGCCTGATTATAATATGTTTTACCATGTTCAAGATGGTATATAAATGGATAACAGTTTTCGTAACTTTTCATTTCTGCATCTTCTATTTTTTCACGCATATAACATTTTTGTAAAAAAAGTTGTGAGGAAGATGCGGAAAAAAAAGGGGTATATTTATCGAAATTATCATTGTTTTCAGGCATTGCAGCCTCTCCTCCGAATTAATAGAATTATCAAACATTTATTTCTCTTCTTGACAGTAGTATGTCCTATTGATAACCTACAAATAATATTTTTAAGCAGGAGGGGAAAATAATGTGGGAAAATAAATTTGCAAAAGAAGGTTTAACCTTTGATGATGTCCTATTAATTCCAGCGAAATCAGAGGTTTTGCCGAAAGATGTTAACCTTCAAGTCAGCTTAGCTGAAAATTTAAAGCTCAACCTTCCTATCATCAGTGCAGGAATGGATACCGTTACAGAAGCTGAGATGGCAATTGCCATGGCTCGTCAAGGCGGATTGGGTATTATCCATAAAAATATGTCTATTGAGGCACAAGCTGAACTGGTGGATAAAGTAAAACGTTCAGAAAGCGGTGTTATTAACGATCCATTTTTCTTAACGCCAGATCACCAAGTATTTGATGCAGAGCATTTAATGGGTAAATATCGCATTTCGGGTGTGCCTGTTGTCAACAATTTAGAGGATCGAAAACTTGTGGGTATTATTACAAACCGTGATTTGCGATTTATTTCCGATTTTTCTTTGAAAATTTCCAGTGTCATGACTGTAGAGAATCTGGTCACAGCTCCAGTGGGAACTAACTTGGAACAAGCAGAAAAGATTCTTCAAAAATACAAAATTGAAAAGCTTCCCCTTGTAGACGATAATGGTGTTCTTAAAGGACTTATTACAATCAAGGACATCGAGAAAGTCATTGAGTTCCCGAACTCGGCGAAAGATAAGCAAGGAAGGTTACTTGCAGGTGCTGCTGTTGGTGTGACTAAAGATACATTGAAGCGTGTAGAAATGCTTGTTAAGTCCCAAGTAGATGCAATTGTGCTTGATACTGCTCACGGTCATTCAGCGGGTGTCCTTGAAATGGTAAAGGAAATCAGCGAGGCATATCCTGAATTGACGATCATCGCTGGTAACGTGGCTACAGCTGAAGGAACGAAGGCATTGATTGAAGCGGGAGCTGATGTAGTGAAAGTGGGAATCGGACCAGGGTCAATCTGTACGACAAGGGTTGTAGCCGGTGTAGGAGTTCCTCAAATCACGGCAGTCTTCGATTGTGCGACAGAAGCAAGGAAATATGGTAAAACGATCATCGCTGATGGCGGAATTAAATACTCTGGTGATATCGTTAAAGCTCTAGCTGCAGGCGGACATGCAGTAATGCTTGGAAGTATGCTTGCCGGTGTAACTGAAAGCCCTGGTGAAACGGAAATTTTCCAAGGTCGCCGTTTTAAAGTATATCGGGGTATGGGTTCTGTTGCAGCGATGGAAAAGGGATCTAAGGATCGTTACTTCCAAGAAGATAACAAGAAATTCGTACCGGAAGGCATCGAAGGGCGCCTTCCATACAAAGGACCTCTTTCAGATACCATTTTCCAACTGATTGGCGGCATTCGTTCAGGTATGGGATATTGCGGAACAGCCACATTGGAAGATTTGAGAGAAAACTCTCAATTTGTCAAAATGACTGGTGCCGGGTTAAGAGAGAGTCATCCTCATGATGTCCAAATTACAAAAGAAGCACCGAATTATTCAATGTAATGAATTTAACATATAATCGTCATTAAAATTTATTATTAAAATAGACAGAGTCTACGATTACTCTGTCTATTTTTTTTATTTTTTCTGTGATAAACTATACAAGGTGTCAAGGGGAATCACATAAAGTTTCTTCTTTGTTATAGAGATTAGCTTAAAAGTTGGAGGTATTGGAAATTGAAAAAAATCAGCAAGATTACCCTCATTTTCACTTTTGTCTTTGCTCTTGTTATGTCGCAATTTGCCTATCAACCGGGGGAAGCTGTTGCTGAATCTGATAATTTAGGTTTAAAAGCAGAGGCAGCCATCATCATTGATGGTAAAACAGGACAAATCGTGTATGAAAAAAATGCCGATGAAGTATTAGGGATTGCATCCATGTCAAAAATGATGACTGAATACATCATAATGGAGTCAATCAAAAATGGGAAAATCAGTTGGGATCAAAAAGTAAAAATAAATAAATACGTGCATGATCTTTCAAAAGCACCGCATTTGTCGAATGTTGGGTTAACAGAAGGTGAAGATTACACAGTTAAAGAACTATATCAAGCCATGGCTGTCTATTCTGGAAATGCGGCAACGGTAGCTTTAGCACAATTGATTTCCGGAAGTGAAAAGAGTTTTGTTAAATTAATGAATGAAAAAGCAACAAAATTAGGCTTGAAAAACCATAAATTCGTTAATGCCAGCGGTTTGAATAACTCCGATTTATTAGGGCAATACCCTACTGGTAAAGCAGATGAAGAAAATATCATGACAGCAAAAGATACTGCTCTTCTTGCTTATCGTCTAATAAACGATTATCCGGAAGTATTAAAAATTGCGAGTATTCCTAAATTGAAGTTCCGTGATGGAAAAGAGTATTCGAACTTCAACTGGATGTTGCCTGGCCTGATATTTGAATATAAAGGCGTAGATGGACTGAAAACGGGATCTACTGACTATGCCGGTTATGGTCATACAGGGACGGTTATCCGGGATGGCCAACGCTATATCACGGTGGTAATGAAGTCCACTAGTAAAACTGAACGTTTTGCGGATAGCACTAAGCTGATGAACTATGCTTATGCAACCTTCAAAAAAGAAAAAGTACTTCCAGCCAATTACCAAGTGAAAGGGAAAGAAACACTTTCAGTAGTAAAAGGTAAGGAAAAAAGTGTTAAGGTTCAAACTGAAAAAGCGTTTGAGCTACTTGTTGAAAATGGTGAGAAAGATAACTATAAAACAGATTTAGTGATCGATAAAAACAAATTGAATGATGATGGTAAGTTGACTGCACCAATCAAAAAAGGTGAAAAACTTGGATACATCACAGTCACTCCTAAAAACGGCGAAGATTACGGGTACATTAACGGCGATCCAGTGAAGGTTAACGTCGTAGCTGCTGAGTCTGTTGAAAAGGCAAACTGGTTCGTATTATCAATGCGTGCGGTTGGCGGATTCTTTGGTGATGTATGGAGCAGTGTAGCTTCTACAGTTAAAGGCTGGTTTTAAGTTTCGTGTATAAAACGGTTGCGTAATGTATAAAATTATAGTACATTATGGAAAACAATCTGATTATATAAGAAAGCAATGACAGGATATAGTAACAAGTATTTCTTTCTATAGAGAGCCGATGGCTGGTGGAAATCGGTGTGAGAATCTTGTGAATCCCTCCTGGAGCAGAGTATGGAAAGCCTTATGGGTCAGTAAGTACTTTCGGTTAAAAGCCGTTATCGTGATAAGTGGTAGACATTTTTCATGTGTCTTCAACTAGGGTGGCAACGCGGGTTAACTCTCGTCCCTTCTTCAGGGGACGGGAGTTTTTTGCGTTCTTGGAAAGATCATCAGATATTAAGGAGGAACTGAAAATGTTGGATTTGAAATATGTAAGAAATAATTTTGAAGAAGTAAAACGTGTACTGCAATTCAGAGGAGAAGATCTAACTGATTTAGGTAAATTTGAAGAGCTTGATTTGAAGCGCCGAACCTTGATTGCCGATACGGAAAAGTTGAAAAGCAAAAGGAATGAAGTTTCACAGCAAGTGGCAGTATTGAAACGGGAGAAAAAGGATGCTGACCAGTTGATTGCCGAAATGCGTGAAGTTGGAGATCAAATCAAAGGATTCGATGATGAGCTTCGTGAAGTGGAAGCCCGCTTAGGAACATTACTTCTTTCCATTCCTAATATTCCGCATGAAAGTGTCCCAGTTGGTGAAACGGAAGACGATAATGTTGAAATCCGTAAATGGGGGGAATTGCCGGAATTCAAATTTGAACCAAAACCACACTGGGATGTAGCTGGAGATTTAGGCATCCTGGATTTTGAACGGGCAGCAAAAGTTACCGGAAGCCGATTTGTATTTTATAGGGGTCTAGGTGCACGGTTAGAGCGTGCTTTAATTAGCTTTATGTTGGATCTTCATGTTGAAGAACACGGATATGAAGAAATGCTGCCTCCATATATGGTCAACCGTGCAAGCATGACTGGCACAGGTCAGTTACCTAAATTCGAGGAGGATGCCTTCCGTATTGAAAGTGAAGATTACTTCTTGATTCCTACGGCTGAAGTGCCTGTGACAAATTTCCATCGTGATGAAATCATGAGCATGGATGATCTGCCGATAAGTTATGCGGCATACAGCGCTTCTTTCCGATCAGAGGCAGGTTCTGCCGGTCGTGATACCCGCGGGTTAATTCGCCAGCACCAGTTCAATAAGGTTGAATTAGTGAAGTTTGTAAAGCCGGAAGATTCTTATGGGGAATTGGAAAACCTCACGGGTCATGCCGAAAAGGTCCTTCAATTGCTAGGCCTTCCATATCGAGTACTAAGCATGTGTACGGGAGATCTTGGTTTCACTGCTGCTAAAAAGTATGATATCGAGGTTTGGATCCCGAGTTATGGAACGTATCGTGAAATTTCTTCTTGCAGTAACTTTGAAGCATTCCAGGCTAGAAGGGCCAATATCCGCTTCCGACGTGATGCAAAAGGAAAACCGGAACACGTCCATACTCTAAATGGATCAGGTTTGGCAATCGGCCGTACAGTCGCGGCGCTTTTGGAAAATTATCAGCAGGAAGATGGCAGTGTTATCATTCCTGAAGTATTACGACCATATATGCGCGGTGTGGAGGTCATTAAACCGTAAGTTAAAGAAAAAAGGAATCAGCTTCTGATAAAAGAAGCTGATTCTCCTTTTTAATCTAAGTTTAAAAATTATTTCAAAAAACTTTCTAGACTGCTTGACTTTGATTTTGATTCAATGTATTATAATAAATGTTGATACGGAGGTATACCCAAGTTCGGCTGAAGGGATCGGTCTTGAAAACCGACAGGGGAGTCAAATCCCGCGGGGGTTCGAATCCCTCTACCTCCTCCATAACTTATTAATAACCACAGCGCATAAATTGGATATCGATAAATTCCGTTACAGAGATGTAACGGAATTTTTGTTTTCTAATATATTGAAAAACCACCGGATAACCGGTGGTTTTTTTTGTTTTACATATTTCGTAACAACTTGGTTTGCTCCATATATTCGGCAATCCGTTTTATAAGAGGTTCGATACTTGCCTCATCCTGCATAAGATCATATTCATTTATATTCAATCGAAGGACAGGACAGGCATTAAATTGATCAATCCATTCTTCATAACGGCCGTGCATCTCCTGCCAATATTCAATTGGGGTATGCTGTTCCATCGGACGGCCACGCTCTTGGATACGGTCGAGGATATCGTCCAGTGAACCTTCGAGATAGATAAGTAAATCAGGGTGCGGGAAGTATGGCGTCATTACCATGGCGTTGAAAAGGCTTGTGTAAGTTTCGTAGTCCACATCGTTCATCGTACCTTTTTCATGATGCATTTTTGCAAATATTCCAGTGTCTTCATAAATGGAACGGTCTTGGATAAAACCGCCGCCATATTCAAAGATTTTTTTTTGCTCTTTAAAACGCTCAGCGAGGAAATAGATTTGCAGATGGAAACTCCAACGATTAAAATCATCGTAAAACTTATCCAGGTAGGGGTTCGTATCAACCTTTTCAAAGGATGTCCTGAATTGAAGGGCATCGGCTAATGCATTGGTCATGGTCGATTTTCCTACGCCAACCGTCCCTGCTATCGTAATGACGGCGTTGTTTGGAATATTATATTTCTTTCGTAAGTTCATTTGACTTTACTCCTTTTTGCAGGGCATTCTCTATTTGGGTGATTATCGTTTTCAAATCATCCTTGTTGCCGACGAAATCCAGTTTATCTCCGTTGAATGTAAGCACAGGTATGTCAGGGTGCCGTTTTTCAAACGTTTCCATGAATATTTGGTAATCTGCAGATAATTGCTCTAAATAAATGGAAGATATATTTTTTTCGAAATCACGGCCTCTTCTACCGATGCGGGAGATCAGAGTATCAAGACTTGCGTTTAAATAAATGACCATATTAGGTTTTGGCATATCCCGTGTTAAAATATTGAATATTTCAAGGTATTTATTGTATTGTTCGTTTTTTAGGGTTCGTTCAGCAAAATATCAAGTTCTTGAATATATGGTAATCAGCCACCACGGCTTGGTCATTAGTAAGATACTTTTTTTCGATATCTTCCAATTGTTTATAACGGTTACATAGAAAAAACATTTCTGTTTGAAAGCTCCACTCATCAATATTGTTGTAGAATTTACCTAGAAATGGATTTTCATCTACAATTTCCCTTAATAACGAAAATTGAAAATGCTCTGCGATAGCTTTTGCAAGTGATGTTTTTCCAACGCCGATTGGACCTTCGACAGTGATAAATGGGGTGGATTTCATCCAATCTGTCCTCCTTCATGAGGTATCAAGCTGAAATTCCCAGTTTATTAGGTTTCAGCCAAGAGATATTGTATCACAGACGTAGGACTTAAGTGATATTTTTGTCAGTTTGCTAATGAAGGAGAATGAAAGAGTGTGTAACAGGGGGATATGGTGGGGAATGCCTTGTTCTGGTGAATACCTTAAATGTCCACACTCTTTTTAATGGATGCCTTAAGAACATGGTTCATCTTCTTTAATGCATAATGATTATCTTCCTTAGATGCTGAAGCAATGCAATCCTCGGGTATCCATTATTGATATTCCCGCATATAGGCATCGTTGGCCGTGAATAGGACGCAGATGTTACCGGCTATACCAGTAATGATCAGGGTTACCACCTTTAATCGTTTGAGTAATGTGTTGAGGGCGGTCCCATAAAATGCAGAATGCTTCGGCTTGATGAGAAAGAACTCGTCTTGTTGTGTTTTGTCGTTTCAATTAATGGGCTTTCTTTTCATTTTTATAGGTATCAATTATTTTATCGAAGTCAGCCTGCCATAAATCATAATGGTCATTGATATAAATGATTGGAAAGCCCTTTTCTTGCATTTGCTTTTTTAATTTCAAAATCGGGTCGATGATAAGCTTCGTAATGTTCAAGGAGCATATTTCCCGTGTCTGAAATCAAAAATCATTGACCATATCGATGATAAGCAAGGCGATTTAGGTCGATTCATGGTATATCCTCCTTCATTGTGAGAATTTACTTGCAGCACATATGCAGCTTGCGTTACTATTCATTAGAATAAGTAGTATGACCTTTATTTTGTCTTATATTTGTCTGTTTACTCCTACTTAATTTTGAGGGGGTTTTTTTATGAAGGATGATGTTTTTTACATGAATTTGGCCTTGAAGGAAGCTAAAAAGGCGCAGGCATTGAATGAAGTGCCGATTGGCGCTTTAATCGTAATAGATGACCAAGTTATTTCAACGGGGCATAACCTAAGGGAAACAGAACAGAATGCGACGGCACATGCAGAGCTACTTGCGATCAATGAGGCTTGTCGTGCTACTGGCAGCTGGCGCCTTGAGGATGCGACGCTATATGTAACGTTGGAACCTTGTCCCATGTGTGCAGGTGCCATTTTACAATCGAGGGTAAGGCGGGTTGTTTTTTGGAGCGCACGATCCAAAGGCTGGATGTGCAGGGACATTTATGGATTTACTTCGAGATGAACGCTTCAACCATCAATGTGAAGTAACGAGCGGTGTATTAGGGGAAGAGTGCGGTTGGATATTGACTTCTTTTTTTAAAGAGCTTAGGAATAAAAAGAAAAATTTGAAAAGAGAGAGAGCACTCAAGATTATCGAAGAAAAATAAATAGGTGAAAAACGAATGTTGAAGATGAGGCTTAGCTTCATTTGATAAATTTGGAATCAAACTGTCCGTGAACAACACTTGCGTTTTTTTTGTTACCTTAGTATAATGAATTATGCGTCGACATGACGCTGCGAAATTGGTATTACATTTGCCGTGCTAGACGGGGAGGTAGCGGTGCCCTGTACTCGCAATCCGCTCTAGCGAGGTTGAATCCCTTCTCGAGGTTAGCATTCTGTAGGGCCTGCCTTAAGTAAGTGGTGTTGACGCCCGGGTCCTGCGCAATGGGACTCCATGAACCATGTCAGGTCCGGAAGGAAGCAGCATTAAGTGGAAGTTCTCATGTGCCGCAGGGTTGCCTGGGCCGAGCTAACTGCTTAAGTAACGCTTATGGTTTGCTAATCGACAGAAGGTGCACGGCAGTTATTTTACATAAACAAAAACTCATTCGTATCGGGTGGGTTTTTTTTTCATGCCAAGAAGATAAACTGCTTGGTGTTTTGAAAAACAATGAGGCAATCATAAAATTTCCTTTTAGACTTTGAAATTAAGGAAATCAGTAATGTATAATAAACAAGATGGAGAAAAAAGGAGGGATTTCCGTGGGGTATCAAGCATTATACCGGGTATGGCGGCCACAACAATTCATTGATGTAGTTGGGCAAGAACATGTAACAAAAACGCTGCAGAATGCCTTGGTCGGGCAGAAGGTTTCACATGCCTATTTATTTTCCGGTCCACGCGGGACAGGGAAAACAAGTGCTGCCAAAATTCTAGCAAAAGCAGTGAATTGTGAGCATGCCCCGACAAGTGAGCCCTGTAACGAATGTGCTACTTGCCGCGGAATCACTGATGGCTCCATATCAGATGTTATAGAAATTGATGCAGCATCCAATAATGGTGTCGAGGAAATCCGTGACATTCGTGATAAGGTCAAATATGCACCGAACGCGGTTACATATAAAGTTTATATCATTGATGAGGTACATATGCTTTCACAAGGCGCTTTCAATGCGCTTTTAAAGACATTGGAAGAACCTCCGAAGCACGTAATTTTTATATTGGCGACGACAGAACCTCATAAGATTCCACTAACGATCATCTCCCGTTGCCAAAGGTTTGATTTTAAAAGAATTCAGCCTCAAGATATCGTTGGCAGGATGTCACAGATTATTGCAGAAACAGGTGTTTCATGTGATGAACAAGCTCTGCATATCATTGCGAGGCAGCAGAAGGCGGGATGCGAGATGCCTAAGCCTTCTTGATCAAGCGATTTCGTTCAGTTCGGAGACGGTTTCCGTGGAAGATGCATTGACTGTCACCGGTTCTGTTTCGCAGGCATTTTTAAGCAGGTTGGCAAAGGCTATATATGATAAAGAAGTAGCGGTGGCACTTGAAGTCCTTGAAGAATTGCTAGCTATGGGAAAAGATCCGGCTAGGTTCATAGAAGACATGATTTATTATTTCCGTGACATGCTTTTGTATCAAACTGCACCAGCCCTGGCAGAATCCTTCGAGCGTGTATTGATAGATCCCCAATTTAAAGAATTGGCAGAAGTCATCTCTTCTGAATCGATTTACTCCATTATTGAAAGCTTCAATCAAACACAGCAGGATATGAAATGGACAAATCATCCAAGGATTTCCTTGAAGTGGCACTTGTGAAATTATGTAATGAGCAAAGGTCAAATCAAATGGATGATGGGCAGCTTAAACAGATGCAGCAGAAAATAGATGATTTAGAGAAAAAATTAATGGAAATGCATAAAAAATGGCATTCCGGCAGCCATGACAGAAAAACCTGCAGAAGCAGGCGAAAGCACAAAGGGCCATTAAAAAGGCATATAAAGCACCTGCAGGAAAGATCAATCAAGTTTTGAAACAAGCTACAAAGCCAGATCTTAATGCTGTGAAAAGTAAGTGGGGAGAAGTGCTTGAACAGTTAGGTCAGCAAAACCAAAAGTCATTTGGCAGCTTTATTAACGGAGGCAGAACCTGTTGCTGCGTCAACTGAAGCTTTTGTGGTAAAATTCAAATATGATATTCATTGTCAAATGGCAATGGAAAATAACCGTTTCGTGGAAGTGATGGCCTCGATCATGCAGCAATTGACCGGGCATCGTATGGAGATAGCTGGTGTTCCGGAGAGCCAGTGGCAAAGATTGCGGGAGGACTTCATTTCAACACAGCAGTTCGACGGTCCAGAAGAAACGGAATCAAAAGAAGAAGACCCCTTTTAATAGCAGAGGCTAGAAAATTAGTCGGCGATGATCTACTTGAAATTAAAGAATAATTGGAGGTAAGGAAATGGGTATGCGCGGCGGTAATATGCAAAATATGATGAAACAAATGCAAAAAATGCAAAAGAAGATGGCAGAGGCACAAGAAGAATTAGGTGAAAAAAAGAATTGAAGGCACTGCTGGCGGCGGAATGGTAACGGTCATCGTGACAGGCCATAAAGAAATAGTTGATGTAATCATCAAACCGGAAGTTGTCGATCCGGATGATATCGATATGCTTCAGGATTTAGTGCTGGCTGCAACTAACGATGCTTTGAAAAAGGCGGAAGAACTGACAAACCAAACGATGGGACAATTCACTAAAGGAATGAACCTTCCGGGTATGTTTTAAGCAAGTTCAAAAGAAACTTCCTTTCAGGAGGTTTCTTTTGGGATTTTTAGGGGGAATTTGATGCATTATCCAGAACCAATTTCCAAGCTCATTGACAGTTTTATGAAATTGCCGGGGATTGGGCCTAAAACGGCTGCTCGATTAGCCTTCCATGTACTAAGCATGAAGGAAGATACTGTTTTGGATTTTGCAAAAGCACTTGTGAATGCTAAACGGAATCTTATGTATTGTTCAGTCTGTGGTCATATTACAGATCAAGATCCCTGCTATATCTGCGAAGATCAAAAGAGGGACAGAAGTTTGATTTGTGTGGTTCAGGACCCGAAAGATGTAATAGCTATGGAAAAGATGCGAGAGTTCAATGGTTTATACCATGTACTGCATGGCAGTATTTCACCGATGGACGGAATTGGTCCAGAAGATATAAACATTCCTGATTTATTAAAACGCCTGCAAGATGAAACAGTGCAGGAGGTCATTTTGGCTACTAATCCTAACATTGAAGGTGAAGCGACAGCCATGTATATTTCGCGGTTGCTAAGACCGTCAGGGATTAAAGTGACCCGAATTGCCCACGGACTTCCTGTTGGCGGAGATTTGGAGTATGCGGATGAAGTGACGCTATCAAAAGCAATTGAAGGAAGAAGAGAAATATAAGATAGCTGGGAGGACTTCACTTGTTCTTTCGTAAAAAAAAGAAACTTCGAAATGAATTTAATGAGTCATTAATCGAAGATCTTGAACATTTGAAATGGAATTGGCATAATCAAAAATCATTACTTGAAAAAAGCGTTGATCCATCTGAGGAAGTAATCGCCCAAACAAGACTGGCGGAAGTGAAATATTTCTACTTATTCAGGGAAGTTAAAAGAAGGAATGTCCGCATAAAAAGATGATAAGTAGATGGCTGTGAAGGAATGCATTTTCTTCATAGCCATTTTTTGTTTGAGTTCTTAATCCAAAGATCTCTTCATATAAGTGAAGTACAAGCTTGCGGGGAGGAATGATTTTGGAACCAGTTGTCTTTGTTGCCGTAGTTGGCGGCCTG
>NZ_CP011009.1 GCF_001578185.1 Peribacillus simplex
ACGCACAAGCATTATGGACACGTAAAATCATTTTATTGCTATGTGGAATTGTAGGGATTTTAACGATATGGAAAGTGATGAATGGTACGGAAGAGTCATTACAAGATTATATACTTCGCTTTTTCTATGGACAGGAAATAGGAAAGTTCCATTTGTTATCCTTTTTAGAGCAGCTCATTTATTATGAACGCCGTTATATTTGCTTGCATTATTTATAGAAACTTGGTGTACAGATGATAACTTGCCTGTATTTATACGAATCAAGCAAAAAATGAAGTGGTTGTTCGCGATAGTTGCAAATGGACTTATATTCCAAATTATTTATATTAGTTTAACTTTTGCATTACTTTTTATATGTGGTCTATTAACCAATAAAACATGGACAGCCCATACAATCCAGATTTCCGAAAGTATACAAGTGAGTATTTGGCCTATTTTTATTTACTTGAAAATAATGGAGTTTAGCGTTTTGTTCCTTACGTTTTTCTTATTATTTATTTGGCTGAAAAATGTGACGGCTTCTTATTTAATTGTCATGGCAACGCACGCACTCAATATAGTACCAAATGCATTGTTTTCAAATAATCCTACAGGTTTAGGAACGATTGCAAGGCTCCAAATACTTGAAGGTTCGGCAGGTATACCTATGAGTAAAGCATTTACAGTATTAATGCTCGGATTCATCCTACTACTGGTCTTTATTAGTCGTTCAAACAAACGTTTTTTAATTAGGAGGTTCATTCATGACAAACGTAATCGAAGTAAAGTAATGTGTCCAAGGCATTTTCTGGACAAACCATCTTGAAAAATATTCAGCTACAAATTGAAAAAGGGAAAACAGTTGGTATTGTCGGCAGTAACGGTAGTGGAAAATCGGTATTATTTAAAAACGATTTGTGGATTTATTCGTCCAGACGAAGGAATGGTAAAAATTCGAGGAGAAGTGTTAGGAGCTAGAATTGATTTTCCAGAGAATGTAGGGGTATTTATTAATTCACCAGGATATATTGAGATTTATAGTGGCTTTAAAAATCTCCAGTACTTAGCTGCGATTAATAAAAAAAATAACAGATACCCAAATTAAACAAACGATGAATCTTGTTGGATTAAACTCGGATAATAAAACGAAGGTAAAGGATTATTCGCTCGGTATGAAGCAAAAGCTTGGCATTGCTCAGGCCATCATGGAAAATCAAGATATACTAATTCTCGATGAGCCATTTAATGCATTAGATTATAAAACATATAATGATATCAAGGAGATTATCAGATCACTTCAAGATGCTGACCGAACAATTTTACTAACAAGTCATCACTTTGACGATATTGAAGAACTTTGTGATGAGGTGTATTTTATCGCTGACGGTGAACTGAATCATTTAACAGAAGAAGTTAAGTCGATTTATTTTAAACGTTCGTAATAAAGTAGGGGACTATAATATCACCAGCTAATAAAAGCATATAAGTTATTCAAGAAAGGCGTTTTTTTAATAAGTTGTCCTTTGTAGATTAGGAGGAATTAGCTAAGAGTAAATTAAAATGAAAGAAGGTATCTTTCATGAAATATACCGGCCAGTTTAGTCTAGTAAGCATCGTTTTTATATTCTCGTTCTTTCAAATTTTCTACACTCTAACCCCACTCCCCCAACAGTTTATAGAGGGCTTGTTGTTATCGATCATTGCATGGATTATCGGTAGGGTCTATGATCAAATGCGTTTCAATGCCAACTACGATAACCTAACGCAAGTATTTAACCGAAGGTACGCCTTAAAGATTATGCAGAAAAAGAAAGTAAAATCAGTTCAAACAAACTCTCCTTTCGCTGTGGTCATAATCGATGTAATTAACTTTAAAGATTTAAATCACCGATTAGGTCATGAAACAGGAGATCATTGGTTAAAAGGGCTGTCTATGCTTTTAATGGACCACACCAGCAACTCCGATGTTGTGGCACGATGGGGTAGCGATGAATTTATCATTATCGCTTCAGGGTTTACCCAAAAAGATACAGAAGTTTTCATAGACAATTTGGAATCCGACATACTAGAACAAATTAATAAGGCCAAAATCCCTTTGGGCATTGGGATTGCTATTGGCAACGCTCAATATCCGGAAGAAGGCAACTCATTAGACGAGATTCTTCGTGTTGCTGAACAGAGAATGTTTGACGTGAAAATCAGGACAAAAATTTCCACTGCACGCCAGTCATCTAATGGAATGTGAGTATAATAGAAATTTACCTTTCAACTATCTGTTACATTTAAGATTAATAATTTCTAATATGTTCGGCTGGTGAAGTAGTGCTGTCGTATGACCATTACTGAAGTTTAGCCTACAAGGCGGCTTATGTTGTTGAACTAACGGGTGCATTAGCTGAAGATCGAAGCTGTCTTTAAGGTAGCTTTTTCTTATGGGGCCAGGTAGTGTATACGGACTTTTGGTAACACATATCATGATCTAGTAAAATGGTATACTATATAAAGAAATCAGAATTTTCACAAACGAATCTAAACTATCCATAAAAAAGGGCGTGATATAAATGTATAACGAAGCAGAACAGCGTGTTTCAAAAGCATTGAAATCGATCGCACGAAACGAAGATATCAAAGAATACATACAAAACTCTAAGGAACTTTTCCCTCTCTTTATGAGAGCTGCAACACGATTTGTCTCAGGCCATACACGGGCAGAGGGATTGGCACGTATTTCCATGCTTGCTCAAATGGGTTATCAAGTATCCATCGAGTATCTTGGTGAAAACACACGATCCGAAAATGAATGTATCTCAGCAAAGAATGAATTTCTCTCACTGATTAACGATATTGGCGCTAAAGAATTGAAATCAACCATTTCTTTCGATCTTTCACATATAGGTATGTCGATCTCAGATGCTCTTGTAACTAAACACTTGAAAGAAATCGCACTACAAGCTCAACAATACGATATCCAGCTCATGATTAGCATGGAGGAGTCAGAAAAGACCGATCAGATCCTTAACATATATAAAACACTGTCACCGATGTATGCGAATCTTGGCATAACATTACAAGTACACTTACTCCGTTCCCAATTTGACCTGCAAGAATTACTGGAATTTCAAGGGAAAATTCGCTTAGTAAAAGGTGCTTATCAAGAAAAAGAAGGTACGTATATCCCACGATCTGTCGAACTAGATAAGCGTTACGTAGATTTTGTTATGGCTTGTGTGGCAAGAAACCATCCTCTGTCGATAGCAACACATGATGAAAAGCTTGTCGCAGCACTTAAAGAAAATGGACTGATAGCCAATCCATATACTGAAGTAGAAATGTTAGATGGTGTTCGTCCAGATTTACTTAAATCACTGAGAGATGAGAATTTCCAGACGAAGGTGTACGTCACATATGGAACGGAATGGTACTTGTATCTTGCACATCGCATTGCAGAGCATCCACCAAATCTGTATACGTTTGTGTCTGATATGATTGAGTCAAAAAACCTACAGACCTCCCTTTATGAATAAAGAAGACTATGGATATTTTAAAGGCAGAATGATTGAGCTCTGCCTTTTTTTATTTCTCAGTTTATTTCAACTCTACATAAGTATGAACTAACGGGTGCTTTAGCTGAAGATCGGAGCTGTCTTTAAGGCAGATTTTCTTTATGGAACTATCGGGGCAGGTTAGCATTCCTGTAGAGCGTTATTTTTCAGCTTTGAAAAAAATAGGGCTCCTCAGTAAGATATGAGTAAGACACCACTCTAACTCAAAACCTTAGGAGGAACCCTAATATGAAGTTTAAAATGCAAGATAAACAAAATCAACTAATAGAGAGAATTTCTGATCGACATCTCGTTGTTGGCGTGGATATTGCCCAACAATTTCACGTTGCTCGAGCTGTAAATTATCGAGGAATCGTGGTAGGTGATCCTCTTACTTTCGAAAATAACGAAGAAGGCTTTAACAGGTTTCTAGAATGGATTAATAAACTAAAAGCTAAAAACAGCTTAGACACAACGATTGTCGGTATGGAACCTACAGGTCATTACTGGATTAATATATCGAAATGGTTATCTAACGAAAAGATTGATGTCGTAACAGTCAATCCTCACCTTGTAAAAAGAAATAAAGAAAATCGAGATAACACTCAGTCCAAAAGTGATAAAAAAGACGCTCTCGTGATTGCGGATATGGTGAAGAATGGATACTATGCCTTTGTTCGTTCATCTCCAGAGTCTTTCGAAAAACTTCGAGTCCTTATGTCCAACCGTGATGTAATCGTTAAACGTCTCGTTAGTTCTATCAACCAATTAAATCGTTGGGTAGATGTAGTCTTTCCTGAGCTACGACAAGTGTTTAAAGATGTGAAAGGCAAAGGGGCAATCGCAACTCTACGATTATTTCCTACACCAATCGAGTTACAATCGATGCAACCTCAAGACATTGTAGGCAAATGGAAATCGGTAATGAAGCGTCAGCCTGGGTTGAAAAAAGCTTATCTACTTAAAGATTTAGCTAAACGTTCTATCGGAACGCACCAAGCACTTGATGCTTACAAGCTACATTTAGAACAACTACTAGAAGAGTATGATCTAGCTACAACGCAACTCGAAAGAGTGGAACAAGAAGTCACTAACGTGCTTCAACAAATTCCTTTCGCAAAGAAGCTGCTGGCTATTAAAGGGATCAGTGAAATCTCTTTAGCTGGAATTTTAGGGGAAGCTGGAGATTTAAGTGGATTCGCCCATGGTAATTCCCTCCTTCGTCATGCAGGGTTACATCTTTCCGAGGCGAGCTCTGGTAAATGGAAAGGACAAATTGTCATTTCTAAACGTGGGAGATCCAGACTTAGGCGTTTCTTATACCTAGCGACGATGAGTCTTGTCATGAATAACCCTGAGTTTAAAGCGTTGCACGCCAATAATGTTAAGGTAAAAAAAATAAAGAAAATGAAGTCTATTATGAAATTATGCGGAAAGCTAGCACGGCTCTTTGTGGGAATAGCCAAAAGAAA
This sequence comes from Peribacillus simplex, assembly GCF_001578185.1. NCBI lineage: Bacteria > Bacillati > Bacillota > Bacilli > Caryophanales > Bacillaceae > Peribacillus > Peribacillus simplex. The sequence continues at coordinate 4,994 of NZ_CP011009.1, forward strand.
TGAAACCTATTCTCCAGAAAAATTACAACCTTTAACAACTCTGGCAGCGTAGTTTTATTGAATAAATCAAGCTTCACAGGTTCTCGAAGGGAACCAACTAAGAATGGTTGAACGGTTGATTTTCAGCTTTCTTTTATCGAATGTTTTCTTATTCGTAGGATTTCAAAGATGCACGGAGTACCAGATTTAATCAACAAAAGGGCACCGACCCATTAGGTTAGCAAAACTGGCCTCCACCCCTTGGATAGGCATGACGAAGGAATGAGAGGGCATATTTTATGACCCGTTGAGACATGGGAGGGAAAGCCTCCAGGGGCGGCGTGGAGAAAATGTGCATTATATGGTAGAATATGGAGTTTTGGTAAGACTCCTTTATTTAACTATGCCTCCGCGAACCAAAATGATCTGAGCTCATTGCTTTTAACCGTTAATATATTTTCAAGGGTTATGAAATCCTGCGAATAAGTGAGCATTCGAGAGCTATAGCTATCATACTGAGGGAGTTGCATAAGGGTGATATAATAATTTCAATAGAAAAGATGGAAAATGAGAATTACTGGGAGGGAAATTTGGACTTGGACAAAACTCAAGTAATGGTTTATTTCTGCTTGTATGGAGATGAGTTTCCAATAGATTATGTGACCGAAAAGCTAGAAATTGAACCAACAAAAACCTATAAAAAGGGTGAAGTCATTGTAAGACCTCATAATCCAAATGTTATTTCAACGAAAACTCTTTATCGAAAAGAATCAGCCTGGGAATTAAGTACGGGCTATCAAGAATCCTATGATGTGAAGGAACAAATGGACCAGATTTTAGGACCGTTAAAAAATAAAGCAGCTATAATAAATCAGGTAAAAGCAAAGTATAAACTGGAATGTAAAATCTTCATCGTTATTATTATGGAAAATGGAGATTCACCGGGTTTGTATCTTGATAACGAACAGATTGAATTTGCAAGTAGTGTTAAAGCTGAAATTGATATTGATTTGTATGCAAACCCTTATGAAAATGAATATGACGACTAAAAAAGCACAAACTTTCTTCAACTAACGGGTGCGTTAGCTGAAGATCGGAGCTGCCTTTAAGGCAGCTTTTTATTATGGAACTATCGGGGCAGAATAGTTGCATAAGCATATGGTAAAAATTAAATGATTAAAAAGGGAGGAGCATATTTATATATTTATCATTTGAAAAATCCAATTCTTTTATAATTGACAATAATCGAACGTTCGTTTAATATAAGGTTCATGAGAAACAAAGATGAAAATAAAAATCAAGCTATATTTAATTCAACAATCGAATTAATTAATGAGATTGGCTTCGCGAATTTATCCATGTCAAAAATCGCTAAACGTGCAAACATTTCTACTTCTACTATTTATGTTTATTATGAAAATAAGGAGGATTTACTTGTTAAGCTTTATTTAAATGTAAAAGAGCATTTAAGCAAAGCGATGCTGAATGGCTTGCATAAAGAGCTGAATCCACAAGAGATTTGTCGAACGTTTATGTGGAACGCATTACAGTTTATGACAAACAACCAGCAATGGTTTATGTTCTTACAGCAATATTCTTCATCACCTTTCATGCGTACACTATGTGCAGAAGATACAAATGATTTATTTGCACCTGTGGAAGATTTCTTCGAAAAAGGAATTGCCAGTGGAGATTTAAAAAACGTAAATACACGATTATTAATGTACTATTGCTATGATCCATTAGTACAATTGGCAAATGAATATTACGACCAAAAAGTTAATTCGATCGAACAAGAATTTGAGCTGCGATTTTTAATCAGTTGGGATGCCATTAAAAAATAATGGCATTTCGTTTCTCTTCTAAAATAAACGAACATTCGATTATGAAAGGAGTTTTTGTATATGTTAGTATTTGATAAATTATTCATCGGTGGCGAATGGGTATCGCCAGCAACAAACAGGATCATTGAGGTACATTCACCACATGATCAATCATTAGTTGGAACAGCACCTGAAGCAACAAAGGCTGATATGGATTTAGCCGTAAAAGTGGCAAAAGATGCATTTGATAATGGCAAATGGTCAACAATGGCTCCGAAAGAACGCCAAGCAGTTATCACAAAATTTAATGACTTACACGCTGTGAAAGCTCAAGAATTTGCAGAGCTAATTACATCGGAAAACGGTAGTCCATTTTGGTTTACAAGTATGTTGCAAGGTTCGTTGCAAGAACAAACCAATACATACTTACGAGCTGCGAAAGATTTTGCTTGGGAAAATCAATTAGCAACAGGTCCAATGGTTCTGGCAGAGCCAGTTGGAGTCGTGGCAGCTGTTATTCCATGGAATGCACCGCATCAATCTGCATTAGTAAAAGTAATTCCAGCATTACTTGCAGGTAATTCAGTTATTTTAAAAGCTTCTCCAGAAACGGCATTAGATGCATTAGCAATGGCAAATTTATTCAATGAATCTGGTTTGCCAAAAGGTGTATTAAGTATTGTACCAGCTCACCGTGAAGCAAGTGAATATTTAGTATTACATGAAGGTATTGATAAGATTGCCTTTACTGGTTCAACGGCTGCTGGTAAAAGTATTGCTTCAAACGCAGCAAAACAAATGAAACGTGTAAGCTTGGAGCTTGGCGGTAAATCAGCCGCAATTATTTTAGAAGATGCAGACTTTAAAGAAGCTGTAGCTGGATTAAAATTTAGTTCATTTGCAAACAATGCGGAAGCTTGTATTGCATTAACACGAATTTTAGTACCACGTAGTCGCTATACAGAATTTGAAAAAGAAATGGAAGAAATGGTAAAAGGCATTACTGTTGGTGATCCGATGAATATGGAAAACTTTATTGGACCAATGGTTCATAAAGCACAACAGGAGAAAGTAAAATCATATATCAAACTTGGTCTTGAAGAAGGTGCTCGCTTAGTAGTAGGTGGATTAGAAACACTGGAAGGATTAGAACAAGGAAACTATGTGCAACCGACATTATTCGCAGATGTGGACAACTCTATGCGTATTGCTCAAGAAGAAATCTTTGGTCCAGTGATAGTCCTGATTCCTTACACAGATGTAGAAGATGCAATCCGTATTGCGAACGATTCAAACTACGGTTTATCAGGTGGTGTATGGTCAGCTTCGAGGAAAAAAGGATTAGAGGTGGCGCGCCGTATCCGTACAGGAACGGTAACTGTAAATAGTGCTGCAAGTTCATTTGATGCACCATTTGGTGGCTATAAAGAAAGTGGTATCGGTCGTGAATTCGGTGGTTTCGGATTAGGTCAATATGTAGAGTATAAAACAATTAACATTTAATCATGATGTATAACGCCGATTCTCTAAATGAGAGTCGGCTTTTTCAGGAAAGGGTGGCAGTGATGAAAGTGATTTTATATGGTGTAACAGGTATGGTAGGTCAGTTAGCATTAAGAGAAAGTTTACTCGATCCAGAGGTGGAACAAGTATTGGCAATCGTTCGGAGACCAACAACAAATCAACATGCCAAATATCAAGAAATCGTGTTACCAGACATTTCAGATCTTTCTTCCATTCAAGGAAAAGTGACGGAATTTGATGCGTGCTTTTATTTAATTGGTGTTTCATCAACTGGTATGTCAGAGGCTGACTATACCCATATCACCTATGAAATGACAATAAAAGTTGCCGAACAATTAGTAAGACTCAATCCGAACATGAAAATCATTTATATTTCGGGAATGGGAGCAGATAGTACGGAGCAAGGAAAAGAAATGTGGGCTCGTGTAGAAGGAAAAACGGAAAACACATTACTTAGCATGCCTTTTAAAGCAGCCTATATGTTACGCCCGGCAGCAATTTTACCAATGCATGGTGTTCGTTCAAAAACAACACAATATCGTATGCTGTACAATGTAATAAAACCTTTAAATCCGTTGTTAAAACGAATGAAGTCGGTTATAACATCTGAACAATTAGGTCAGGTTATTTTGCATCTAGCAAAAACAGGAATGACAAAAGAAGTGCAAGAGAAAGAAACGTTAAAAGAAATGGCATTATCGATTCAGAGATAATAAGTGTTAGAAGGTTACTATCTTGTTTGCATATAAGCAGATTATTTTATTTTTCAATTATATTGTAGTTTGTGAAGAAATGTACTTAAACAAACGGGTGCGTTAGTTTAGTAAGACAAATTAAAAATCGATTTCTTAATGTACAAGAAATCGATTTTTTGATTTTAAATTATTGGTGGTACCCCTAAACGTTGTATATCCGCATTTTCCTAACACTACCCCTTTTATACTAATGAAGGGTTTTTTTTACAAAAGTGTTAATTACTTTGATATAATTTCTCCGTATCTTACCTGAATTGGGAGGTTTCAATTATGGGACTTTTAATTGTTTATGCAACAGGGTTATTAATAGGTGTTGCTCTTAGTTATTTTGCTAAAGAGTCGGATTATATAAAAAGAAATATTTTCGTGGTTGTGATTGGTGTATTAACGATCATTGGAGGTTTAGTTATTGGCGGATTTGAAGGGATGCCAATTAGTACAATAGGTATTGGTATTTTAACCGTTTCAATTTTACTATTAATTGCCGGAAATAGATCAATGGTAAGAAATGTGGTTTTCGCATTAGTAGTATTGGTGCCATTAGCTGTCTTTATATATGCTGGTGTAGATAAATTTTATGGGAATAATTTTATTGTGGTTGCTAAAAATGAAAATATGGATACTTATTTAAAACAGTATTATGAAGAGTTACAAGTGAAGACAGACACGCAAGGATTTAAAAGGTTTGAACCAAATAATGGTGAAAAGTTGATAGTTCTTTCTTTAGGTAAAGAAAAGCAAGGCAATAATATAGAGGTTGCAGGGGTAGAAAAACAAGGTGATAGAACATTGATTAATGTAAAAACCTTTGATAATCAATCAACAGAAAAGAATCCAACTATTATTATCTTTTTAGACAAACTTGGTAAAAACGTTGTTGTTAAGGATGCAGATGGAACTGTTTATGAGGAAGTTAAATAAAAGGGACCTAATAGGTCCTCAGGCTGTTAGGGTTTCTCGACAGCCTGAATCCCCCCATTATTAAACTGGGGGGATTTTTACGTCAGAAAATCATCTTAAATTGGTCCCGCGGGGTTTCCGTTAAGGGCCGTTAATCACTAAAGGTAGCATCAGGAAAATGCGTATTTACAACGATTATATCCACAGATACCCCACTAATGATTTTAATGACTTATAAAATTAATAACTGGAGCAACTTTTTTAATCGTTTGTTTGCTCAACATATTTTTTGAAATTATTTAAAATCGCCTGCCATCCTTGTTTTTGAAACTCAATCGGATGTGTAGTTTCAGCATCAAAAGTTTCAATTACTTCGATTTCGTTTTCTTGTTCTTTAAAAGTGATTTTTACTTTTCTTCCATCACCCATGGTATAAGCAATAATCTCATGTAATTTTACTTCATCATAGATTCCACCAAAATCGAAACCAGTACTGCTATCTTTGGCTTCCATTCTTGAAACGAATTTCCCACCTGGTCTTAGATCATTTTCGGCAAATGGTGTGTGCCAATCATCTGAAGGATTGTTCCATTTTGTTATATGTTCCGGCTCTGTCCAATACTTCCACACCTTTTCTATGGGTGCTTGAATTGTTGTTTCTACTGTAACTTTTTTAAATGTTTGCATTTTATTTCTCTCCTTTATAAATACAAAAAATTTTAGAGATCTGTCCACATTAGATGCCTGGATTTATTATAAGTATTTTCGAGGGGTTTTAGTATAGAAATGTAGTAAATTAGGAGGGATTTGCGTTAAAACGAAATAACTTTATCTTCTAACATTGTGAAGAACACTTAAACAAACGGGTGCTTTAGTTCATTAACAGGGGTTGCTGCGGCAGCCTTTTTCTTATGGCACTAACGGGGCAGATTAGTTAAATAATAAAACCACCTAAAATGTAAAAAGAATTTGACATTTTAGGTGGTTTTATTTATGTTTGAAATGTAAAAAGTTTTTTACATTAATTTAAAGTAAAGGTGATTGTTTATTGAAAAATACGATCAAAGAAATTAGAAAAGCAATGAAAATGTCTCAAGATGAACTTGCTAAAAAGTGTAATGTTACACGACAAACAGTGAATGCAATCGAAAATGAAAAATACGACCCAACATTACTTTTAGCATTTAAGTTATCAAAGAATCTTCATTGTAAAGTAGATGAATTATTTATTTTTGAGGAGGAGATTTAGTTGAAACTAACAAAATCTGATGAAATGGAGAAATATCATAGTGATCAAGCTGCAAAGTATGGGTTCATTTTTTACACTATAGCTTTATTAGTATGGTCCTTATATGATTTTTTTGTAAAAGGTGATTCTGGTTGGCAAATGGTTGTTTTGCTGATTGGCTGTGCAGTCTATTTTTGGACAAGAGTAGTTTATAACCGTAAAGTGAATAAGTAAATTTTTAATTTGAAAGATAAATTCTACTTCAGAGTTAACGGGACAGTATGCGTGTAATAAATGAAGTTTAAAAAAGACAAGTTTGTGAAGAAATGTACTTAAACTAACGGGTGCGTGTGCGGCCGAGCCTAGGTCGTATCATATAGCGGGTGGGATTCCCGTCGAGTAAGAACTAGCCATTCGCTCGTAGCGAGTCTTGGAGGGCTAAAGGTAACTTTAGTCTTTAAGCGTAGACAGTTAGGTGGCGGGCCGAAAGCCAAATGGTTGAAGGGATTGAGCTCCATAAAGTTAGTAAATCGAGAGGGCTGATGCTTTACGCACAGCAGAAAGCTACATTTTATCCTTCGTTAAGGGCAAGATGGATAAAACCTCTCTGGAGTCAGAGACCTTGGCACGTTACACATCGATATGATACGGCAACTCGGGAGACCCTATCGGTCTTTTCTTATTAGAAGAGTATGGTGTACAAGCGATAAAAAGCAAGGAAACCAAATGCTGTGTAGGGAGTCGGATAGCAGCGTAGTACCAATGAAGTTGGGTAATGCCGATGGAGGAAAGGCTAGCTACCAGTTATCACCCTTACTAGGGAAACATTTACTACACTCAGAGGTAGGGATAAATGGAAACAAAACTACTAAGGATAGCAGAATTAGCAAAATCTGAATCTGAGAGATTAGCTACATTTTGTGAATGGTAACTAGGAGGAGCCGTGTGCGTGAATAGCGCAAGCACGGTTCTGTGAGGGGGGCAGGAACACAATCTACCGTAAGGTAGAGAGGTTCCCTTCTACTCGACTAGCGTCATAAGAAGGCCGCCAATTGGCGGCCTTTTGAATGTGAGATTATTGATTATTACCATTATCATACTTTCGAATTCAAGTAACCCCCAATTAACCGGTCAGTTTAATTGAAGAAGATACTGTATAATATTGATATATTTAATATTTTTGGAGGTCTGAAATGATTAACGGTGGAGATGGATTATTTGCTCTTGTAGCTTTTTTACCTATTATTTTTTATTTAGTTCTTACTGTTTTTTCTATTTATTTTGTAATTAAGGTAATAAAGTTCATGAATGAAAAAATAAAATTAGACAAAGAAAAAAATGAAAAGCTTGATGAATTAATTAAGGTCAATCAAAGTAAAAAAGATTAAATGATTTTATATTAATTCAACAAACGGACGCTTTTCTTTAATAAGAAGGCGTCTTTTTGTATTCCACCAGATTCTAGAACAACACATTTTAGGGATTGGATTATGTTAAAGCTTAGAAGAGATTGTGAAGGTTTCTACTTAAACTATAGGGTGCTTGTGCGGCCGAGCCTAGGTCGTATCATATAGCGGGTGGGATTCCCGTCGAGTAAGAATTAGCCATTCGCTCGTAGCGAGTCTTGGAGGGCTAATGGTAACGTTAGTCTTTAAGCGTAGACAGTTAGGTGACGGGCCGAAAGCCAAATGGTTGAAGGGATTGAGCTCCATAATGTTAGTAAATCGAGAGGGCTGATGCCTTAAGCGCAGCAGAAAGCTACATTTTATTCTTCGTTAAAGGCAAGAAGGATAAAGCCTCTCTGGAGTCAGAGACCTTGGCACGTTATACATTGATATGATGCGGCAACTCGGGAGACCCTTCCGGTCTTTTCTATTTTATTGAAGAGTATGGTGTACAAGCGATAACAAGTAAGGAAACCAAATGCCGTGTAGGGAGTCGGATAGCAGCGTAGTACCAATGAAGTTGGGTAATGCCGATGGAGGGAAGGCTAGCTACCAGTTATCACCCTTACTAGGGAAACATTTACTACACACAGAGGTAGGTATTATAAATGGAAACAAAACTACTAAGGATAGCAGAATTAGCAAAATCCGAGCCTAAAATGAAATTTACATCTCTTGCGCATTTATTAAATGAGCAATCGCTAACACAGTGTCATCATGAACTACCTAATAAAAAGGCGACTGGTGTTAACGGAACGACTAAAGAACAATACAGCGAAAACTTGGAAGAAAATATAAAGGATTTAGTAAGTAGGCTTAAAAGCAAAAGTTATCGCCCTGTTCCAGTAAGAAGGATGTATATCCCAAAACTCAATTCTACCAAGAAAAGGCCTTTGGGGATACCGGAACATGAGGATAAAATTGTACAAAAAGGCATTACAAAAATACTAAATACTATCTATGAAAATGACTTCCTAGATTGTTCATTTGGTTTCCGTCCTAATAGAAATTGCCATGATGCGCTGAAAATACTAAACCATTATATTGAAAAGAAATCAGTAAGTTATGTAGTGGATGTAGATATCAAGGGTTTCTTTGACAACGTTGACCACAAGTGGATGATGGAGTTCTTGAACCTCCGAGTCTCCGACCCTAACCTACAGAGAATAATCAGCAGGTTTCTTAAAGGTGGATACATGGAGGAAGGTAAGAAGTACAAAACAGATAACGGTACACCGCAAGGTGGAGTAATATCTCCGATATTAGCGAATGTATATCTCCATTACGTTCTCGACTTATGGTTTGAGAAAGTGGTTAGGAAACAATGTAAAGGGCAGGCCTACATAGTAAGATATGCAGATGACTTTGTTTGTTGTTTTCAACATAAAAGTGAAGCTCAGCAATTCTTCCATTCAGTAAAGCTTAGATTGAAGAAGTTTAACTTAGAGATAGCCGAGGATAAAACGAAAATTATACCCTTTGGGAGGTTTGCAGAAAATAATGCAAAGCGAGATGGGAGTAATAAACCGGATACCTTTGATTTCCTAGGGTTTACTCACTATTGCGGGAAAAGCAAACAAGGGAAATTTCGAGTGAAACGGAAATCTAGTAATAAGAAAGTCCAAGGTAAACTAAAAGAATCTAAAGAATGGCTGAAGATTAATAGAAATAAAGATATTCATACGATCATGGATAGATTTAAACGCTCACTCATAGGTTATTACAACTATTATTGTATGACCGATAACATACAAATGGTTAACAGCTTCAAAGAGAGACTCGAATACTTACTATTTAAATGGCTAAACAGAAGAAGCCAAAGAAAGTCCTTTACATGGGATAAATTTAATCTCTTTCTCCGTAAATATCCACTGCCTTCACCAAGAATCAAAGTGAATATCTATGAACTAAGAAAAGAGATTAGCTACCTTCTGTAAACGATGACTAGGAGGAGCCGTGTGCGTTAATAGCGCAAGCACGGTTCTGTGAGGGGGAGGAGTACAATTTACCGTAAGGTAGGAAGGCTCCTTTCTACTCGACTACTTCAATAAGGGAGGTTGCTGAAGCAACCTTTTTGTTATGGAACTATAGGGGCAGGATAGTTCATTAAGTTTTGAGGGAAATTTTTCTTAAAGAAAAAGATTAAAACTCATGCTAAGATTCTCTGTAAAATTAACTTTTGTTTAAGGACGGTTAAAATGACACTTTTATTTCAATCACTTGGATTTGGGGTTTTATTTGGATTAGTTATGTTACTTGTGAATCATGATAAGCCAAAAAAACTTTTGATTTTTCTTAAATACTTTTTAATAGGTACAGGCGGGCATTTTTTATATGAATGGATTTTGGGGTGAAGTTCCCTCGTTTTCTTTTCCAAAAGAAAGGTTGTGAAATATTGTACTTAAACTAACGGGTGCAATAGTTGATTAAGGAACACAAAAATGATTGATCTTTTTTATAAAAGAATAATCCAATTAATTAGTATAATGGCATGTTTTGTTTAATCTTTTTTCAAAACATGCTTTTTTATTTATCCATTTATCAAGGTTTCTTGTATAAATTTGATCAAACTTTGATTCAAAGCTACATTTTTATAAATTAACAAAAATTACCTCACCTTAGTTATAATAGATGGATATAGAAAAAAGGTGGATATTATATGAAATTATCAATACTTGTAGATAATAATACATTGATTGATCGCTACTTCTTCGGAGAACCAGCACTTTCTTTTTTTATTGAAGAGGATAATAAACGGATTTTATTTGATACTGGATACTCTGATGCTTTTATGAAAAATGCAGAGAAGATGAGAATTGATCTAAGGGACTTAGATTGGGTTGCTTTATCACACGGACATGTCGATCATACATGGGGAGTCACTCATTTAATTAGGTTGCATATGGAAGCAAAAGGTGAGCTCATAATACATAATACGCCTACAATTATTGGTCATCCTTTAGTTTTTGAAAGCAAATTACTGGATTCAGTAGGTGAGATAGGAAGTATCTTATCTTACAATAAATTAAGCAGACATTTCCCTATTCGCTTATCTAAACAACCATTTTGGCTGACTGATAAATTAGTGTTTTTAGGTGAAATTAAAAGAAAATTTGATTTTGAAGGTAAAGAAGTAATCGGTAAAGTGGCCACTACAAAAGAAGAATTTGACGATTATGTTTTTGATGATACTGCCTTAGTATATAAATCATCTGAAGGGCTAGTTATTATGGTAGGGTGTGCTCATTCTGGAATATGTAACATTATTGAATATGCTAAAGAAGTATGTGAGGAAGAAAGAATAGTAGATATCATAGGTGGATTTCACTTATTGAATCCATCAAATTTTCAATTAGAGAACACTGTTAAGTATATAAAAGAACTTAGACCCAATAAGCTTCACGCTTCTCATTGTACAGATTTACATTCTAAGATAGCTCTATCCACAGTTGCTGATATAGAGGAAGTGGGAGTAGGTTTACAACTAGAATATTTCTAGATCAATTATATGGTCCCTATAACGCTGATTATGGTAACTAAGGTTTTACAAATAAATGTTGATCATTGAAGATCTAGTTTTAAAATCAAGTCGTACCATTTTGAATAAAGTTTAATCGTTTATAAAAATGATAAACCAAAATCAACACTTGATTTTGGTTTTCCTTAATGAACTATAGGGGCAGGTTAGTTCCATAAGAAATATGGGTTTTTGTGGTAAAATAAGTTTAAGTATTTTTCACTAAGGAGCTTATTTACTATATGAAATTGGATGAAAAAAAGAAGAAGGTACAAATGGAATATAGGGAAAAAATTAGGCAAAAGAAGGAAGAGGAAAGTAACAGTAAAAAGGTATTTGTTATTTCTATTATCATTATTTTGTTTATTCTGGCGTTATACTGGTCACAATTTATTTCAATCTGAAATCCCTAAATAAATTAGGAGTTGTTTATATGTTTGATGTTGCATTGCTATTTATTATTGCTTTTGCTGGAGGAATTATTGCTATTATTGGTTTTTTCGTTATATTAGGTCGGAGAATTTCAGAACCGAAGAAAGCACTTCAACAAAAAATAGATAATCTCGAAGAAGAGGTTTGGAAATTAAAAAATCAAAAATAGTAATATAAGCTTCTAACAGGTGCTTTACTTCAATAAGGAAGGTTGCTGAGGCAGCCTTTTTCTTATGGTACTAACGGGGCAGGTTAGCTAAAGTACAATTGTATTAATTTTCATAAATCGGGAAAATATATAGTTAAGAACAAGAAGGAGGTAACAAATGGAAGTAAATATGAGTGTTGAAGAAGTCGTGAATCAAATTTCTGAATTAGTAGAAAAAGAAGGGAAGCCACCTCGGAAGAAAGAGGTAAAGAAGTCAGATCCGGAGTTAATGAAAAATGCATTGTATTATTTTCCTAGTTGGGATTATGCAGTAGAACATAGCGTTGGATCTTAAACATAAACGAATACATAAACATTTATTTTCCCAATTTCCTGCCCATTTGAATAGCAACTTGGTATCAAGACACGCTAAATCTCTTTGGATACGCAAACCATGTTTGGGGTAATACTATAATTCGAAACACCTAAATGATTTTACTGCAATTGCCTCTGTTACCAGCCTTAAAAAGTTGGGCAGGGGTTATTTTGCGTTAGAACTGCCCCTAGTACCCCAAGTGAATAGTGATTTGAATGGGAGTAGATTGCTTTTTACAGTCGATAAACACTGTTCATAATAGTACACTTTACGAACTTTTTTTGATTGTTACTTCTTTAAAAAGACTCTGTTAAACAATGCTTTTGATTTTTCTTCTTCAACTAAAGGGACAGGTTAGTTCATTTGCATGTTATGATGGAAAAAAATAGATTTTCAGGAGGATTAAAATGGTTACATGCTATCTGAAATATGTTATTGACCCTTATAAAGTAGAGGAATTCGAGGAATACGGTAAGATATGGATTCGATTAGTTAATAAATTGGGTGGTACACATCAAGGTTATTTTCTTCCACATGAGGGCGCTAATAACATTGCTTATGCCTTATTCACTTTCCCAAGTTTAGCAGCATATGAAGAGTACCGAGTAAAAATGGCATTAGATGCAGAGTGTCAGGAAGCTTATAAATTTGCTGAAGAAACTAAATGTATTTTAAGTTATGAGAGAAGCTTTATGCGCCCTGTATTCGAGTGAGTGAACAGATAAAAACTTATACATATCTTGTTAAGCTAACGGGTGCTATAGCTGAAGATCGGAGCTGTCTTTAAGGCAGCTTTTCTTTATGCAACTAACGGGGCAGGTTAGTTCCATAAGAAATATGGGTTTTTGTGGTAAAATAAGTTTAAGTATTTTTCACTAAGGAGCTTATTTACTATATGAAATTGGATGAAAAAAAGAAGAAAGTACAAATGGAATATAGGGAAAAAATTAGGAAAAAGAAGGAAGAGGAAAGTAACAGTAAAAAGGTATTTGTTATTTCTATTATCATTATTTTGTTTATTCTGGCGTTATACTGGTCACAATTTATTTCAATCTGAAATCCCCTAAATAAATTAGGAGTTGTTTATATGTTTGATGTTTCATTGCTATTTATTATTGCTTTTGCTGGAGGAATTATTGCTATTATTGGTTTTTTCGTTATATTAGGTCGGAGAATATCAGAACCGAAGAAAGCACTTCAACAAAAAATAGATAATCTCGAAGAAGAGGTTTGGAAATTAAAAAATCAAAAATAGTAATATAAGCTTCTAACAGGTGCTTTACTTCAATAAGGCAGGTTGCTGAGGCAGCCTTTTTCTTATGGTACTAACGGGGCAGGATAGTTGAAGAAGGAATTTGTATTTACTTCTAGAATATACATAATTAGGGAATGTGAAGATGGGAGCTTAAATGGATAAGGGCAGTATTTTCGCCCTTCTCGGTTCCAATGGGGCGGGCAAGACAACGGTTGTCAAAGAAGATTACTTACGGAATAATGGTGACTTTGAATTTGATGAAACCAAGAATAAACGTCCGATGAACATATGGCTCTATGCTAAGTGCAGGACATTTCTCGATTCTGATCACCCAGAACAGGATGTGAGTCATCTTTTGATTGCCAATATTCAGTCTCTTTGATGCATCGAACACGCTTTCAAGCATTGATAACAAAAGAGAATTTGTAGAACAATAGGGCTGATAAAAAAGTAAAGAGAGGGAAACCAAATGAAAAAGATTACAACGGGACAAAGCAACACTGGCTTATCCGAAACAGGGCTACGCAGAATGCGCGACGTGCTGGCACGGCATGTCGAGTCCGGGAAGATTCCTGGGCTCGTCGCCCTGGTCAGCCGGTACGGTGAGACGCACGTCGAAGCGATCGGCACGATGCGCCATGACGGTGGCGCGCCGATGCGCCGGGACACGATCTTCCGGTTGGCGTCCACTTCCAAGCCGCTCGCGGTCGCGTCGGTGATGATCCTGCTCGACGAGTGCAAGCTGCATCTGGACGACCCAGTAGATACGTGGCTGCCCGAACTCGCCGACCGGCAGGTGCTGAAACGGGCCGACGGCCCGCTGGACGACACCGTGCGGGCACGGCGGCCGATCACCGTACGGGACTTGTTGACCTCCACGTTCGGGCTCGGAGTGGATATTACGTTGATGGGCTCCCCGATCCAGAACGCGATCTTCGAGAGTGGGATATACGACACGCCAGGGGCGGAGTTGCCCGAGCCGGGTGAGTGGATGCGCCGCCTGGGCACACTCCCGCTGAGCTACCAGCCCGGAGAGCGGTGGCAATACCACATCAGCAACGAAGTGCTCGGCGTGCTCGTCGCCAGAGTCACGGGTCAGACGTTCGAGACGTTCCTGCGCGAACGCATCCTCGATCCGCTGGGGATGAAGGACACTGGTTTCTACGTGCCCGCCAACAAGATTGACCGGCTGCCGCCCGCCTTCAACCCCGATCCGCAGACCGGAGAGTTCATCGTGTGGGACGAGGCCGCAGGCGGACGCTACAGCCGACCTCCAGCGTTCCAAGCAGGTGGCGGTGGGCTGCTCTCAACCGTCGACGACTATCACGCGTATTTACGGATGCTGCTGAACCAAGGGATGCACGGGACCGAACGGATCCTGTCCCGGCCCGCCGTCCAGCTGATGACCACCAACCGCCTCACGCCCGAGCAACAAGCCGCCCGAGACGCCCTGGCCAAAAACAACGTCCATTTGTCGCACGGCCAAGGGCAGCACGGCGGCTGGGGCTTCGGGATGGCGGTGCGCACCTACCGTGGTGACTACGCGTCCATCGGCCAGTTCGGCTGGGACGGTGGAACCGGCACCACGACGTACGCCGACCCGGACAAACAGCTCACCGGAATCCTGCTCACCCAGGTCGGGATGTCCACCCCGGATTCAGCGCGGCTTATCCACGACTTCTGGACCATGGTCTACCAGGCAATCGAAGACTGACACCGGGCCCGCGCCTGGTACGCCCGCCCTCAACCCACGACACCCAACGGTCAGCCCCCTGGAGGCCGATTGGAAGCAAAAGTTGCCTTTAAAACATGCTCTTTCTATTTATTCATTTATCAAGGTTTCTTGGATTAATTTGATCAAACTTTGTTTCAAATCTACATTAGTTAAGAAGGTTAGACCTAAATTTTGATTTACCTTTATAAAACAAAAAAGCCCCTCTCGATTATGAACTGTGCCCTTCAAAATGGACAGTCTTAAAAAAAGACCTATAAATTAAGCAGCTAATAGTTGACTCCCGTATTGTGCGGGAGTCATTCTATTTAGGCTCCATTGGTAACGATTTGTATTGTAATCTTCCATATATTCTTCAATTAATTGGTGTAACTCATCAAAAGTTTGACACTCCAAATAATCCACTTCATCTTTAAAATGGCCAAAGAATGATTCCATAGGGGCATTGTCCCAACAGTTTCCCTTTCGGGACATGGATTGTTTCAGCCCTAGTTCTTTCACTCGGCGCTGGAACTCAGGGTGTGTATAATGAACGCCTTGGTCTGAATGAATGATCGCTTCAGGATGAATCAGATCATTTAGGGAATCAGAGAGCTTCTCCAATGTGTGATAGACAATCCCCATCTTGAGACTTCTAGATAAGTGAAAAGCGATGATTTCTCGTGTAACAGCATCTTTGACACAAGAAAGATAAGCTGGTTGTCCAGAACCATAATAAACGTAAGTAATATCTGTAAGGAGAATTTTCCTCGGTTCTCCTTGGTTAAAATTCCTGTTTAAGTGGTTTGGAACGGCCTTATGCTCATGAGTGGCTTTCGCTAATTTCTTATAAGGTTTCGCTTGACGAATTATGGCTTTAAGATTGAATTTATGCATAAGCCTTCGAATCTTTTTATGGTTCATCGTGACAAAATACTTATTCTCTAAAATCATTTTGATGGTGAGGGCACCTGCTTTTTTCTTCTTGGCCTCAAATACTTCCTTAATAAGTTCATAATCCTGCGAATCTTCCTTCTCGTGAGTCAATCGAATCCTTTCAGCATGTATCCAAGCATAATATCCACTACGACTGACTTCGGCCATTTCACAAAAATAACGGACCATATTGGTAAGATTATATTGGCGAATGATTTGTTCAATTAACGTGAATTTTTCACTCGTTGTCATTTTCTCTTCTTCGAAGCCTGCCTTTCGAGTTCGTCTAACTTTTTTAGAAATTCAAGTTCAGCCTCTAAATATTTAATACGAGCTTCAGCCTTTTTTAACTGATCTTCCTGCGAATACTCCTTGGATTTTGGTCTTCCTGGACTTCCTTTCCCACGTCGCTCTGTATAGAAGCCATCCTCGCCATATTGTTCAAACGTTTTTCTCCAACGTTTTAAGCAGCCTTTTGGTTTATCCGATCCAATCATCTCTAACTCAAAGCCATGTTCAATAAAGATTTGGGTAGGTGATTTACCAGCTTGATTCTCTTTAATAGCCTTTACCTTAAAGTCTGGATGATAAGCAATCGAACGATCTGAAACCTGTTTCACATGTGGATTATTCTCTAATTTCTTTATTTGAAATTCATTAAAATAAATCTTACTCATTTTGATTTCCTCCGCCCTATATCTGAAATGATTATAAACGGGGTTCTAGAAAAAGGACATAGAAAACCCCGAATAAGGGACTTTTTTTACTGTGTCCATTATTCGGGGTATAGTTCAATTATGAGAAGGGCCTTTTAAGTTGGAATAGTGGAGTAGCTGGTTAATATTATTGTCTTCCAACAAAATACATTTTATACCAATTTAATAAATAAAACCTCTCTATAAGAGGGCTTACCACTCAACCCCATTTCTTTGTAAATTGTTTGCATCCATTTTGGAATAATAAAAGGAAAATCAGCTTATGTTGGAGGGTTCTTGGTTGCTACTGGAACCATCATGCTGTGGCTTTGAAATAAAGTCACGATGTTTGTAAAAAAGATGGGATGTTTAAAATAAAGTCGCGACGTTTATAAGGACAATTTTCTGAAAAAACAGGTGCGTTAGCTTAAGATAAAAACTGTCCTTTAAAGCAGTTTTTTCTTTATGGAACTAAAGGGGCAGAATAGTTCCATAACATTCCAATATAAGGTAGAATATATTCTGGATATTGGAGTTTAAAAGAGCTAAAGAAATAAAGGTGATTCTGTGAAGAAATTATTAGAAAAAAGACTTGCGTACCTTTATAAAGGTGAAAGAAACGCAATAATTGTTTTTATTGTTATAAGTTATTTATATAACTTTGTATTTCCCAGTATACAATTATATTCATTGTTTTCTTTTTGGACATCATTTCTTCTTTTGGAATTTATTTTATTACAAGGAACCATTTATTGGTATAAAAAATGGAATCGTTTAAGAAAAGAAAATACACCTATAACTCCCATTCAAACTGTTAAACAGTTACGACGTTTGAAAAAAATCAATATAATCTTGATTGCGATTTCACTCTTAGCTTTCGCTATTGATTTCTCTAAATGGTATCCTTCTTTACCAGTATTGGGATTGTCAATTGCAGGATTTATTTGCATTTTTGCAGTTTTAGAATATATTAATTATTTTCACATTCAATTATCATATGATAATATCTCAGATATTAAATATTTGCTGAAAACTAAAAGGTTGAAGCAAGCCTGTATAAGTAAAGACTTAAACGACTGTCGTTGAGAAATTAATATTTTAGTCACTAAAAATGAATAAGTTTGTGAAAAGATGTTCTTAAACAAACGGGTGCTATAGCTGAAGATCGGAGCTGTCATTAAGGCGGCTTTTTTTTATGCAACTATCGGGGCAGGTTAGTGAAAGAAAAAGTATATCAACATTCATAAGAATATGGTATTTTTATACAGTGATTCTAATTAAAATAGTGGAAAATCGATGAAGCCGTTTAGTCAGCAAAGAAATCAAAAGTTCAAAGTAAATTTTAAATAAAGGATAAAGGAACTTAAATGCAGAAGCTTATATACTTTCCCCCAAAGATTAAGGATTCAACTAAATTAATTGATGTGATTGATGAACAAGGTAATGTGAAATGTAAATTCAAAAGGACTTTTAAAAACTTTATTACCAGAATAGTAACTTACTTATGGAGTTTTGATTGGTATGTTCAGTTTGATGTTTATTCAAATGATAACGATTTAGTTTATCAGTGTAAAAAGGTAACAAAGTGGATGGGAAAACCAGAATATAGAGTGATAAACTATAAAACCAAAGAAGTATTTAATGTTAGTTATAAATCTTGGCAAGTAGTTGTCCCTGAATTCCTCATTACAAATGATTCATCAGAGTATTTAGTAAAAAAGGAAATGATGGATTGGGCCAAACTTTATCATCAAGGTAGAGAAGTAGCAAGATGGAAAATGAAAACTACTGAATGGTTCAAGACATATTTAGAAATTGAAGAGGATTGCCCTATACAAGAGCCAGAATTTTTTATTTGTCTTTTTCAAGCCATTTTCGTTGGCGACTAAAATTTCAAGTTATTTATACCCATTCAAAATTGTGAAGTATGTACTTAAACTAACGGGTGCTATAACTGAAGATCGGAGCTGTCTTTAAGGCGGCTTTTTCTTTTGCAACTATCGGGGCAGGTTAGTTGATTAAGGATTCGTATTATTTTTTTTAAATGAATACCTTGTATTATAAAGTAATATAAATTATATTAATACCAGGAGGTGGAAAATTTGGAAGTAAACAAAGAAGTGTTAAAAGGTCATATAGACACACTGATCCTTTCACTTTTACATAACAGAGATATGTATGGCTATGAATTAGCCAAAATCGTTCGAGAAAAGAGTGATGACCAATTTGAATTAAAAGAAGGTACGCTTTATTTGTCTTTAAAGAGATTAGAAAAGAATAAATGGATTTCTTCTTACTGGGGGGATGAGCAAGGACCAGGAGGAAGAAGAAAATATTACAAACTTACATCAATGGGGGAAGAAGGATTTGAAGAAAAGCGTTTAGAATGGGAATTTGTTAGAGATGTGATTGATTCGTTTTTAGATGGGGGGAGAAAAAGATGAAAGGTATTGATGAATATGTTCATTCTTTATATGCCAATGTAAGTGGGAAAGAAGCGAAAGAATTAAAGCAAGAAATGCGTTCACATTTAATAGAGGCAGTTGAAGAACTAAAAGCAAAAGGTATAAAAGAAAGTGAAGCTATTTCAATAGCTTTAGAAAGGTTTGGAGACGAAAAACAAATTAAAAGTGGGTTATTAACCATGTTTAAATCGCAAAAAAAGTTTGCAAAATGGCTTTTTCGTTCAGCATTTATATTTTTATTAATTGGCTTGGTAGTATCAATTAGTTTGTATATGAAAGATAATAAATATATTGAAACATCAGATTTAATGGTTCATGTTGTAGAAACATTCGATACAAAAGGAAATTTCACACCAGAAGATGAGCAAGCGTTAAAAGATATGGTTGATAGAAACTCAAGATATTTTGAGAATATTAGTTATTTTGCTTTGGTTAAAAACACTGAAGAACAAGGTAAAAAAACAAGTGAACAATTATTTGTACATGGACGAGAAGGTACTGGTGAATTTGGTGAAAATGGCTTAATGAAACAAGGAATTGCTGGAGAAGATACTTGGCATGTGGAATGGGAATATGAAACATACGATTATCTAAAATATGAACCTTATTACTATGTATTCTTTGCAATTTCGGTTGTTCTATTTGTTCTTTGGGGAGTAGTTAATTTCTATCATCGACGCTTAAAAGCATTTGCATAGACTATTTTCGTTTAAAAAAAGATATAAGTCTGTTTATGTTCAAGTCTTATGGAATGTATATATGAAATTGCGAACGATCAAGGAATAGATTTAATAGAATTATATTATTAGTTTAAGAACAGTGCTGCAAGGGACTTTTAAAAAATACAGAGAATTTGTCTATAAACTGTAATTCTTCATCAACTAACGGGTGCGTTAGTTCATTAAGGAATAGGATTTAGTTTACGCAGCTCGATAGACTTATATATAATAGATGAAAACCATTAGGAGTTGACTTTATGCTTAATCGGATTCGAAATAAATCGATCCCCGCACAAGAAACGGTAGAAGAAGTAGATAATATCTACGCTATTTTACCTCCGCCAGGAACCATTATCGAAGAGGCAACTGAAGAAGAAATGGAAAAGGCAGCTGAGCTTGAAATTAGACATATGGCTTTCATGAGGTTGCAGGAAATGAATATACAATTCGACGGTTCGTCATATAAAGAACTATTAAAAGAGTTTCAAGATTTTGAAACCGATTCGAGTAAATTTTGGAGAGGTGTAGCAAGCCGTTTATCCGTTCCGTATGAATGGCCAATCAGAATTGATTATGCAAACGGCCCTATTTATATTGGTGAACACGATTTATATGAAGAAGAAGATAATAAAGATTGATATTAAAATCTACGCTTGGCATAGTCGAATAATTTCATGTATTAGTTATTAATGTATGTTAAATCGATTTTAGAGTGTTGACCAAAGGGTTAATGCTCTTTTTGTTTACAAAATTAGCAGTATAGTGATGTAAGTGGATCTTTCCTTCTAGTTGAACAAACAGGTGCTATAGCTGAAGATCGGAGCTGCCTTTAAGGCAGCCTTTTTTTATGCAACTAACGGGGCAGGTTAGTTCATTAAGAAAAGGGAATTTTTTCTTGAGGTATAAAGGACGATTTTTGGTAAGGTGTCTTTATGGAGAAGTGATATTACAATGAAAATTTTAAAAAATAGAATAAAGCTCTTGTTTATTCCAGCGTTACTTTTATGGATAACAGCAGGAATTATCCACTTTGTTTCCACCTTGTATTACGGTGTTTACAATGATTATCGGTCTATGGCTTATATCCTCATAGTCATTGGATTGTCTTTAACATTAATTGAACGGTATTTACTAGAAAAGGCAACAAAAAAGGAATTAATTGGGCTAGGTTTGACATTTTTACTAATCATTTTATCTCAATTGTGGGTTATATATTTTTTGTGATTGAACAAACGGATGTTTTTCCTCAATATCAGGAGCCAATCAGCAGCTCTTTTTTTATGGACTAAAGAGTCAGAATAATTGAGGAAGTATTTAGATGAATATAAAAGATAAAGAGGTTACAAAAGATGAAAAAAGAAAAAAAGAAAGGCAAAGAAGGTTTTTTTAAAGACATAATGAATGAAATTCGTGATTCAATCTTATCTGAATTGGTTTTTAACATCTTAACTTTTATTCCAAGAATGATAGTTCGTTTAGTAAAAAGTTTATTTTAACTGTTTGAGTCGGAAGTAATTCTAATCAACTAACGGGTGCGTGTGCGGCCGAGCCTAGGTCGTATCATATAGCGGGTGGGATTCCCGTCGAGTAAGAACTAGCCATTCGCTCGTAGCGAGTCTTGGAGGGCTAAAGGTAACTTTAGTCTTTAAGCGTAGACAGTTAGGTGGCGGGCCGAAAGCCAAATGGTTGAAGGGATTGAGCTCCATAAAGTTAGTAAATCGAGAGGGCTGATGCTTTACGCACAGCAGAAAGCTACATTTTATCCTTCGTTAAGGGCAAGATGGATAAAACCTCTCTGGAGTCAGAGACCTTGGCACGTTACACATCGATATGATACGGCAACTCGGGAGACCCTATCGGTCTTTTCTTATTAGAAGAGTATGGTGTACAAGCGATAAAAAGCAAGGAAACCAAATGCTGTGTAGGGAGTCGGATAGCAGCGTAGTACCAATGAAGTTGGGTAATGCCGATGGAGGAAAGGCTAGCTACCAGTTATCACCCTTACTAGGGAAACATTTACTACACTCAGAGGTAGGGATAAATGGAAACAAAACTACTAAGGATAGCAGAATTAGCAAAATCTGAATCTGAGAGATTAGCTACATTTTGTGAATGGTAACTAGGAGGAGCCGTGTGCGTGAATAGCGCAAGCACGGTTCTGTGAGGGGGGCAGGAACACAATCTACCGTAAGGTAGAGAGGTTCCCTTCTACTCGACTAGTTGAGGATCGGAGCTGTCTTGAAGGCAGCTTTTCCTTATAGAACTAAAGGGGCAGGATAGCATTCCTGTAGTTCGTTATTTTTCAGCTTTGAAAAAAATAGGGCTCCTCAGTAAGATATGAGTAAGACATCACTCTAACTCAAAACCTTAGGAGGAACCTTAATATGAATTTTAAAATGCAAGACAAACAAAATCAACTAATAGAAAGAATTTCTGATACACATCTAATTGTAGGTGTGGATATCGCTCAACAATTACACGTTGCTCGAGCTGTTAACTTCCGTGGAATTGTAGTTGGAGACCCTATTACATTTGAAAATAATGAAGAGGGGTTCGTTAAACTATCAAAATGGATTCATGATTTAAAAAAACTAAAAAACTTAGATTCCACAATAGTAGGTATGGAGCCTACAGGCCATTACTGGATTAACCTTTCAAAATGGTTATATAGCCAAAACATTGAGGTTGTAACAGTCAATCCCCACTTAGTAAAAAGGAATAAAGAGAATCGTGATAATACCCAATCTAAGAGTGACAAAAAAGATGCGCTCGTTATCGCGGATATGGTCAAAAACGGCTACTATTCCTTTATTCGTCCATCATCAGAATCATTTGAGAAGCTTAGAGTTCTAATGTCTAATCGTGATGTGATTGCTAAACGTCTCGTCATGTCTATTAATCAAATAAATCGATGGGTAGATATTGTCTTTCCAGAGTTGCGACAAGTGTTTAAAGATGTTTCATGCAAAGGAGCCATCGCAACCCTTCGCTTGTTTCCAACTCCAGATCAAATATCTTCAATGGAGCCATTAGATGTCATAAGGGGCTGGAAGTCTTTAATGAAAAGACAACCAGGACCTAAAAAAGCTCAATTACTGATCAATCTTGCAAAATCTTCTATTGGAACTGAACAAGCACTCGATGCTTATACATTCCATCTAGAACAATTATTAGAAGAATATGACCTCGCTGTAAAACAACTCGAAAGAGTTGAACAACAAGTTAAAGAAGTTCTCAATAAAATACCATTTGCAAAAAAACTACTTATGATTAAAGGAATAAGTGAAATTTCATTAGCGGGGATACTAGGTGAGTCAGGAGATCTAAGTGGTTTCTCTCACGGAAACTCTCTATTACGTCATGCTGGATTACATCTAGCGGAAGCAAGTTCAGGCAAATGGAAAGGTCAGATTGTCATTTCAAAGCGTGGAAGGTCAAGACTACGACGATTCCTCTACTTAGCAACTATGAGCCTTGTGATGAATAACCCTGAGTTTAAAGCCATCCATTCCCATAATGTGAAGGTAAAGAAGATAAAGAAAATGAAGTCAATCATGAAACTGATAGGTAAACTAACAAGGATCTTTGTAGGAATAGCACGACGGAATGAGTCTTACTGTCCAAATAAAGTCCAAGTAATAATCCCTTTAGCAGCATAGAAATAAAACATTAGTTATATAGAATGTATCATTTTAAAATAGTTAACTTTAATTTTGAATGTTGTCTTATTCGTAGGATTTCAAATATGTACGGAGTACCAGGTTTCTTGAACAAAAGGGCACTGTGACCCATCAGGATAGCATAACTGGCCTCCACCCCTTGGATAGGCATGACGAAGGAATGAGAGGGCAATTGACCCGTTGAGACATGGGAGGGATAGCCTCCAGGGGCGGCGTGGAGATGTACATTATATGGTAAAATATGGAGTTGTAGCTGGCTCCTTTATTTAACTATGCCTTCACGAAGCCAAAATGATCTGATCTCATTTCAATTACCCGGAAATCCCATTACAAGGGTTATGAAATCCTGCGAATAAGTGAGCATTCGAGAGATATTCGTATCAAACTGAGGGAGTTCAATAAGCGTTGTGTAGTCGAACGGTACGAGATATTTCTAAAAAGATTAGTTATTGGTAAAATAAGTTAGGTATTCAGAAGTAAAGAGATCTAACAGAGGAGAAACAGACCTATGCCAGAAAATAAAAATGATTCATTTCGTAATATGAATATTAAAGAAAAGATGGCAACAGTTACCGGATTAGCATTTCTCATTACCCAGGTAGTGGGCTTTGTATTGGGGCTTTATTTCTTTGGACTAGCAGGGGTTTTTGAACTGTTCGGCGTTCAATATGAATCTATCTGGTCATTGATTGTTTTTGTTGTCAGTTTCTTTACTTTAGGAATCATTGTCGAATTGTTTTCCAAAGCAATTTTCAAGCTGTCTATCCGAAATATAACAGGGAAAATTAAAGTATTTTTTATCCGAATCAGTTTTGAAGGCATATCGAACTGGCTAGTCCTGTTCGCAGTGGATGAGTTTATGAAAAGTATTACAATTTCCTTGAAAACAGAGATTATTATTGCATTGCTACTTGCAATAATAGAAATTGTTTTCGACGATGATAAGGAAATCTCCTAATAAAAAAATTCAACTAAGTATATTGGGAATTTTTTGTACCTTAGGTTAATCTGTTGATCGTGTTTTATGAAATGAAATACAGAAAAAAGTGCTTGATTTTTACAAAATCAAACACTTTTTTCTATTAATGTTTCTTTAATTATAGAAGCGCCCTTGTTTCTTAATCTAAACTTAATTCATAGTGATAGAAATGTTCATCACGTTTGTATCCATTCTTTTCATATAACCCTTGTGCAGAGTAATTATCAGGAGCCGTACTGAGGCTTATGCTGTTAGCTCCAGTTTGAATAGCGTAATCTTTAGCTTTATGTAAAAGCATTTCTCCTATTCCTTGTTTTCTGGCTTGTACAGCTACATACAAGTCATTTAATATCCATGCTCTTTTCATAGATATTGATGAAAAAGTAGGATAAAGTTGAGTGAATCCTATATACTCCTGTTTGTCTTTAACAACAAATATTACAGAATCCTTACTTTCTAAGCGTTTTTTTATGTATGTTTTTGCATTATCCAAATCTGATGATTTTTGATAGAATACACGATAAAAATTAAATAAATTTGATACTCCTTTTAAGTCTTCAATCGTAGCTTGATATATTTCCATTTGAATTTCCTCCTATTAGCTTGTGTTTGCTCATGTTTGACAAAAAGACTCCACTCAACGTTATAAGTCCTCCAATTACAGCATAAGTAGTTGGAAGTTCCCCAAGCCAGAACCAGGCTATAAGAAAGGAGATAACAGGGGTTAGATAAAGAGAACTTGTTGCTTCTGATGCTCCTGTTCGTGAGGTAATATACGCTAGAGTAAAGTAAGGAATTACGGTTGGGAAAATTCCTAGATAAATAACCACTAGTGTTATATCTATGGGAGCATGAATAATCGCCTCTCCAAGACCTGGAGAAAATATCATCATGAAAATAGTACCTGACCAAATCGTGTATATTGTAAAAGTAACAAAACCATATTTTTTTAAATAAACATTCTGAAAAACAAAGTAAATACTTTCTGAAAGGGATGCAACTAAAACGAGGATAATCCCGATATTGAAAGAAAAACGTTCAGTTGACCCACCTAAAAAAATAAATGCCATACCAGAAAATCCAAGTAATGAGCCTACCCATCCCCAAAATCCAAACTTCTCACGGAAAAAAAGAAAAGCCAACAAAGCTGTGAATATAGGTGTTGTTGAAACTAATAAACTAGCAACCCCAGCACTAATCGTTTGTTCCCCATAATTTAGTGCCGTCTGATAAACTGCAAACCCTAAAAAACCAAGTAATAAAATTATTGGTACATCTTTTACTTCTGGTAAACGAATACCTTGAATAACCGCAACAAGAATCAATGTTAATGATCCAATTAATAATCGTAAAAGGGACACATGTTCAGGTGAATAAGCAGTCAGTGCAACTCTTATCCCAGGGAATGCTGATGCCCATAGAATAATCGTAATCAAATGAGCAAAAATAAGTTTTAAATTTAAAATAAATACACCTCATCCTATGTTTTATTCCAACCAGTAAAATCTGATAGTTCTCATCTTAATATGACTTTGGTAAGATGTCTTCAACAGGTTAGATAGAAAAAAACCAACCAATTTGAAATTGGATGGGAAAAAGGAGTACATATGAAAAAGCCAAAATACAAATTGATTGTTGATTTCATAAAAGACAAAATCTCCAAGAGTGAGTGGGAAATAGGTAGTCGGATACCAAGTCAACGTCATCTGGCAAAAATGTTTGATGTCAATCGAAGTACAGTCATAACAGCACTAGAAGAACTAATGGCAGAAGGACTGATAGAAGGAGAAGCAGGAAAGGGGACTGTTGTTACCAATAATACTTGGACTTTGATGGGAAATCGATCCTCAACCAATTGGAATGAAAACGTCACTTTAGGTATTCATAAACCGAGTGTTTCAACGGTACGAGAAATCAATGAAGCTGAATCTAATAATAATCTGATTCAATTAAGTAAAGGAGAATTATCACCAGAGATGTTCCCTTTAGAAGAAATGAGGTCCATTGTACAAAAGGTTTCGAAACAATTGTCACCCTTTGGATATGAAGAACCAAAGGGAAATATAAAGTTACGCCAAGCAATTAGTGATTATCTAAAAATAAGAGGAATGGAAGTATCTCCATCATCCATTCTTGTAGTTTCAGGTGCACTTCAGGCTTTACATCTTATTTCAATAGGACTTCTACAAAGAGGGTCAACTGTATTTTTAGAAGTGCCATCTTACCTTTACTCGTTGACTGTTTTTCAATCTATGGGTATGGAGTTGAAGGGATTACCAATGGATAAGGAAGGGATTAAGGTAGATTCAATTTATCAGATAAAGGAAAAAAGAAAGAGTATTTTATATACCATCCCAACCTTTCATAATCCAACAGGCACGTTAATGCAGAAGAAAAGAAGGGAGGAACTCATTGAATACTGTGAAAGAGAACAACTTCCCGTTATTGAAGATGATGTGTATCGTGATTTATGGATGGATACCCCACCACCAGAACCGTTGAAATCAATGGATAATTATGGGAATGTGTTATATCTTGGTAGTTTGTCAAAAACATTAAGTCCTGGTTTACGAATTGGATGGGTAGTTGGCTCCGAATCAGTTATTAACCGATTAGCTGATTTAAAAATGCAATCGGATTATGGATCAAGTACGTTGTCTCAGCTCGTTGCATCGGAGTGGTTATCCAGTGGATTATATGATCGACATCTTGAAAATGTAAGAGAACAGCTTAAAGTTCGGAGAAGTACGGCTTTAGAAGCTTTGAACAAACATTTAAGTTTTTATGCTACATGGGATGTCCCAACAGGTGGTTTCTTTATTTGGATTAAAATAAAACCTATGTTTAAAGTGAAAAGGTTATTTGATAAAGCATTATCCAAAGGTCTTCTTCTTAACCCTGGTAGTATTTATGCAGAACAATCAGGACAGTTTATACGATTATCTTTTGGCTTTTCTTCGCTAGATGAAATTAAAATAGGCATATTTCAGTTAAGTGAAATCATTAAGAATCAATAAGGACATGGATTACTTATGTCCTCTTTTGAATACTTTTTTCGAATTTTTTAATTATAGGACGCTTTAATGAAGTGAATAAATCCCAATTTTTCTGTGTTAATTTAATAACGAGAAATTAGGATTTTTATATTTGGATTTCCTTACCATTGTATTCAGCTAAAAATTCTCTAAGCGTATGTTTTCCGTGTTTTGTTGGTAGGGCCCCTTATAGAACTCCCTCAGTTTAATAGATAATGCTCACGAATACTCGCTTATTCGCAGGAT
Organism: Peribacillus simplex; assembly: GCF_001578185.1. NCBI lineage: Bacteria > Bacillati > Bacillota > Bacilli > Caryophanales > Bacillaceae > Peribacillus > Peribacillus simplex. The sequence continues at coordinate 32,842 of NZ_CP011009.1, forward strand.
TTCATACCACATGGTATAGGTTGCTTTAGATGAACGAAAGAGATAGGACCGTTTTGATAAGATTAGGGCAGATTGAAATAGGGGATCTATTAAAAATCCCATATTATTACATATGATGCACGCATTTTCCACGCTGCCCCTGGAGGCTTTCCCTCCCATGTCTCAACGGGTCATAATCATATGCCCTTTCATTCCTTCGTCACACCTATCCAGGGGGTGGAGGCCGGTTTTGCTAACGGAACGGGTCATTGCCCTTTTGTTCATTACATCCAGTACTTCGTGCTTTCTTTGAAATCCTACGAATAAGCCAACTTTCGTTAATAACAATGTGAATGTAAATTTACGCTGCTAGTTGTTCAAGAGGGAAGACCATTTCCGGTTTATAGGCAGAGCCATTACGAGCAATCCCTACTAGAACACGGGCAAGTTTTCCACATAGTTTCATGATGGATTTCATTTTCTTAATCTTCTTCACTTTAACATTGTTCGAGTGTAGGGCTTTAAACTCAGGGTTATTCATCACCAGACTCATGGTCGCAAGGAAAAGGTAACGCCGCAGGCGTGATCTTCCACGTTTGGAAAGAACAATTTGGCCTTTCCACTTCCCAGAGCTTGCTTCAGCTAGATGCAATCCTGCATGACGAAGGAGCGCATTCCCGTGAGCGAACCCACTTAGATCTCCAGCTTCTCCTAAGATGCCCGCTAGTGAAATCTCACTGATTCCTTTAATGGCAAGTAATGGCTTAACGAATGGAATCTGTTCCAAGACGTTTGTGACTTCTTGCGTCACTCTTTCGAGTTGGGATGAAGCGAGATCATATTCCTCTAATAACTGTCCCAAGTGAAGTCTATACGCATCAAGGGCTTGTTTCGTACCAATTGAACGCTTGGCCAACGCAAGCAGGGAATGGGCTTTTTTATGCCCGGAATGTCGCTTCATACATGATTTCCACCCGGTTACGATATCTTGAGGCTGTAAGGAACATAATTCAGCTGGAGTAGGAAAGAGGCGTAGGCTTGCGATTGCCCCTTTACATGATACGTCTTTAAACACTTCCCGGAACTCGGGAAAGACAACATCCACCCAGCGATTAATTTGGTTGATGGAGCTAACAAGACGCTTAACGAGCACATCTCGGTTAGCCATAAGGACACGAAGTTTTTCAAATGACTCTGAAGTGGAACGAACGAAGGCATAGTAGCCATTCTTCACCATATCAGCGATGACAAGGGCATCTTTTTTATCACTTTTGGATTGCGTATTATCACGATTTTCTTTGTTTCTTTTGACATGGTGAGGATTGACCGTGACAACATCCATGTTTTGTTTGACTAGCCACTTTGAAAGGTTTATCCAATAATGACCGGTAGGTTCCATTCCGACTATCGTGGTGTCTAAGTTTTTCAAGTGTTTTAGTTCCTTTATCCAGTTTAGTAAGCTAGTAAAACCCTCTTCGTTATTTTGAAAAGACAAAGGTTTTCCGACCACAATGCCCCGATAGTTTACTGCACGGGCCACGTGTACGTGTTGGGCAATATCCACACCAACAACTAGATGTTGATCCGTAATTCTCTCAATTAGTTGATTTTGTTTGTTTTGCATTTTAAAATTCATAGTAGGGCTTCCTCCTTAAGGTTTTGAGTTAGATTGGTCTCTATACTCATATCTTACTGAGGGGCTTTATTTTTTTCAAACCTGATATTTAACGATCTACAGGAATGCTAACGGGGCAGGATAGTTCCATAACACAAATTGGAAATATATGTGGTAATATGGGAAGAAAAATATTAAAGTAGGTAATTTGTTTTGGAACTCTTAACAGAAAAATTAATTCTTATATCTCTATTTATATTTATTATCCATTCTATCGAAACACTTGCATATGCAGTCAGATTATCTGGTGCAAGAGTAAGATTGTTAGCTTCAGCTCTATCCTTATTTAACTTGATGGTTATGATTTCTCGATTAGCGAATATGATGCAGCAACCATTTACAGGGAGCCTGGTTGATAATGCTCCAAAAGTAAATACCCTAGAGTTTGTTGAAAACCAATATAGAATCATTATTGGTTCATCAACATTAGGAACAATTATGGGTATTCTTTTACTTCCTACTTTTATTGCAATTTTTTCAAGGGCTATTGTTCATTTATCTGAAGAAAGAGGTTCTATACCATCTTTAATAAAAAAGGGATTAACTTTCGAATACATTAAACGTGGGATAAAACACATTCATTTACCAAAGTTTTCTTACTTAAAGGATATTAGATTGAAAGATATTCCCATAAGATTGTTCTTAATTAATATGGTAATAACTGCAATCTATACAATTGGAGTGTTATCTGCGTTATATGCTGCTTTAATAGCTCCAGAAAGAGCAACAACAGCTATTATGGCATCGGGTCTAATAAATGGAATAGCTACAATTTTACTTATAATTTTTATTGACCCTAAAATATCTATTCTTGCGGATGACGTAATAAATCAGAAGGGAAGTTACCTTAATCTCAAGGGTGTATCTCTTATGATGGTTACTTCTCGTTTATTAGGAACGATACTAGCTCAAGTATTTTTCATTCCAGGGGCAGGATATATTGCGTGGTTTACCAAATTTATTGTCTAATAATTACCTGATTTTATATAGAACTAACGGGTGCGTTAGCTGAAGATCGGAGCTGCCTTTAAGCAGCTTTTTATTATGGAACTATCGGGGCAGGTTAGTTTAACTTCATATAATTGTGTATTATAGTGATAATATAAAGTTTTTCTAAAGGAAGATTAAATTGAAGAATAGATTTTCAATTGGAGAAATGGCTAAACTCCATAATACGACCATAAAAACCCTTCGATATTATGATGAAATGGATTTATTAAAACCTATACATACGGATCTAAACAACGGTTATAGATATTATTCAACGGAACAATTTGAACATTTGAACACTATTCATTATTTAAAGGATTTAGGTTTTTCATTAAAGGAGATCAAGGGACATCTGGATCACAGGAATATCGATGGTTTTTTGTATCTCTTAGAGGAACAGAAACGATTAACCGAAAAAAAAATGAAAGAACTGGAACGAATTAACCGAAGGTTCCAAAATCGAATCAAGGACATTAAATTAGCACGAGAAATAAAAGAATTGGAAGTGCCATTCATACAGGAGAGGAAAGAGAGAAGGATAGTAAGATTAATGGAAATAATCAGTTCAGAACCTGAGATGGAAGTTTCCTTACGACGATTAGAGAGTCTGTCTAATATGAGTTCTTCTATATTTATTGGGGGAGTAGGTCTTACGATAAGTATTAATAATACATTAAACAACAAGTTCAATGAATATAACTCGATATTTATTTTAGTCGAAGAAGATGATATTCAAAATCCTTTAGTGACAACTCTTCCCGAAGGAATGTATGCCTGCATTTATTATAATGGAAATCACAGCGATTCCCCCGAACATTATAGAAGCTTACTCAATTGTATTCAAGATAACGGTTTCCAAGTTATCGGGGATTCCATTGAAAGAACAATAATTGACCATTATATCTCCGGTAGTAAAGAAGACTATCTGACAGAAATACAAATACCAATAAAGTGTTGACCCTCCCGTTACAGGAGGGTCTATATTTTTGGATAGAACAATAATTAAAAGGAGAAATGATTATGTTTGGAACATTCTTTAATACAATGATGATAGTAATCGGAAGCATTATCGGAAGCATCTTTAAAAAGGGGATAAAAGATGAATATCACAACATTCTAATGCAGGCTATGGGGTTAGTTGCGTTGGGGTTAGGAATAAATGCACTAGTGGAACATTTACCTTCCAGCAAATATCCGGTACTTTTTATTGTAAGCTTAGCCGTAGGGGGATTGCTCGGTCAAAGGCTGAATTTAGAATCAAAATTTAATGCTTTAGTTAATAAATATTCCAGAGGTAATTTAGCTGAGGGGTTAGCGACTGCTATCCTATTATTTTGTATTGGAACGTTATCTATTTTAGGTCCTGTAGAGACAGCGTTAAAGGGAGATTATACGTATCTGCTTGCAAATGGGGTGTTGGATGGGATTACCTCGATTGTGTTAGCATCCACATTTGGTATTGGGATAGCTGTTGCAGGAATTGTTTTATTTATTTGGCAAGGTGCCATTTATTTAATTGCCATTTTAATGGAGAACTCCATAAATAATGATCTTCTGAACGAAGTGACGATTGTAGGAGGTATATTGATAATCGCATCTGGTTTAAATATTTTGGGGATTAAGAAATGTAATACCTTAAATCTTTTGCCATCAATAATAATTCCCCCTATTGTATTTTTAGTTATTCATTTTTCTCATTTATAATATTTGTGAAATATTACACTTAAACTAACGGGTGCGTGTGCGGCCGAGCCTAGGTCGTATCATATAGCGGGTGGGATTCCCGTCGAGTAAGAACTAGCCATTCGCTCGTAGCGAGTCTTGGAGGGCTAAAGGTAACTTTAGTCTTTAAGCGTAGACAGTTAGGTGGCGGGCCGAAAGCCAAATGGTTGAAGGGATTGAGCTCCATAATGTTAGTAAATCGAGAGGGCTGATGCTTTACGCACAGCAGAAAGCTACATTTTATCCTTCGTTAAGGGCAAGATGGATAAAACCTCTCTGGAGTCAGAGACCCTGGCACGTTACACATTGATATGATACGGCAACTCGGGAGACCCTACCGGTCTTTTCTTGTTAGAAGAGTATGGTGTACAAGCGATAAAAAGCAAGGAAACCAAATGCTGTGTAGGGAGTCGGATAGCAGCGTAGTACCAATGAAGTTGGGTAATGCCGATGGAGGAAAGGCTAGCTACCAGTTATCGCCCTTACTAGGGAAACATTTACTACACTCAGAGGTAGGGATAAATGGAAACAAACTACTAAGGATAGCAGAATTAGCAAAATCTGAATCTGACATTAGCTACATTTTGTGAATGGTAACTAGGAGGAGCCGTGTGCGTGAATAGCGCAAGCACGGTTCTGTGAGGGGGGGCAGGAACACAATCTACCGTAAGGTAGAGAGGTTCCCTTCTACTCGACTAGTTGATGAAGGAACACAAAAATGACCAATCTTTTTTATAAAAGAATAATCCAATTAAATAGTATAAGGGCATGTTTTGATTCATCTTTTTTCAAAACATGCCCTTTCTATTTATTCATTCACCTTATTAATATACATTTTTTTCTAAATGAACACTTGAATATTTAATTCACATCTATTAAACTACTGATTAGTTGTTAAAAAACACCATGGAAGGAAAAATTTAGTTGTTCTCTATTTGAAAAACACTGAATTTGATCCTTTTTGGCGAAAGAATTACATATCTAATAAATAGTATATTGGAGGTTTTTGTTCTTACCAAATTATTATCATGAAAACAAAAAAGCTGAGGGAGATTAGAGAATGAGAATACAAAAAAAGATAATAGGTATATGCGGAGCTGTAGGATTATTATTTGGGGGGACAACAACATTTGCTGCCACTTCTACGAATACTCCTCAAGTTGTTAAACTTGAGAAAAAGGTAGAAGGAAACATACAAGAGGAGATAATAAAAGTAGATAGTAGCGAAGTTAAAAAAAGAAAAATCCTTACTTATTTTAATAATAACAAACCAAAGAAGTATAAAGAAAATGAGGTTATCGTAAAATTTAAAAAGAATTACTCCATAAAAAGTCTAGGATCCCTGAGCACTACTTTAGGTATAACAAATGCAAAAGAATTGAATAAAGAAGGAACACATGTAATGAAATTTTCCAAAAATAAAAAGATGGCAGATGTGTTAAAAGAACTTAACGCTTCTTCTAATGTTGAGTATGTAGAGCCAAACTATGTATATCAACCGACAGCAGTTACAGATCCCCTATATAGCGAACTATGGGGACTTAAAAATACTGGACAGGAAATATTAGGACAAGTTGGTAAAAAAGGTATTGATATAAATACGGAAGCAGCATGGTCTAATACAAAGGGCAGTTCCTCTCTTGTTATTGGAGTGATTGATACAGGAATCGAAATTAATCACCCAGAATTAAAAGATAAAATTTGGGTAAACACTGAAGAAATTCCTAACGATGGAATCGATAATGATAAAAATGGATATATAGACGATGTAAACGGCTGGAATTTTTATGATAAAAATAATAGATTGTTCATTCGAGGAGAGGAAGACTTCCACGGAACTCATGTTGCAGGAACAATAGCTGCAAAAGCAAATAAAATTGGAGTTACCGGTATTGCTCCAAATGTTAAAATTATGCCTCTCAAGTTTCTCGGACCATATGGAGGGTACGAATCTGATGCGATTGTTGCCATTGAATATGCTAAGGCAAAAGGTGTAAAGATTTTGAATAACTCATGGGGTGGAGGAGAAAATTCACAAGCATTAAAGGATGCTATTAAAAACTCAGGCACCTTATTTATAGCTGCGGCAGGTAACTTTGCAGAGAACTCGGATACAAGTCCAATGTATCCTGCTGCTTATGATTTGCCTAACATTCTTTCTGTAGCCTCTATTAACAATACAGGAAATCTTTCAGGTTTTTCTAACTACGGTGCAAAAAGCGTAGATGTCGCTGCTCCTGGTGAAAGTATTTTAAGTACAACCCCAAGTGTGGAAGGCGACTATTCTACGGCTTATGAATATCTTGATGGAACATCCATGGCTACCCCGCATGTTACAGGAGTAGCAGCGTTAGTAAAAAGCGCACGTTCATCGTATACTCCCATTCAAATCAAGGATGCCATCTTGAGAACCACTACAAAGCTGTCTTCATTAACAGGAAAAGTTGGTACGGGAGGACTTGTGAATGCAGGGAAAGCTGTTAATTTCGAGGTAGATTCTGATATCCCTGGTATTGCTTGGAAGGGAGGAAGTATCAGTACTTCACTTGATGCAAGTAAAGATAAAAATGATGTTTATTCTATTAAACTATTAAAAGGGGAAAAGGTGAAGGCTACACTAACTGGTGATTCCGGGACGGACTTTGATTTATATTTGTATAACGACACTACAAAGACTGTAAATTCGAGCAACGGCATTGTAGCACATTCAGAAATTACAAATTCATCCAAGGAGTCCTTTACTTTTACAGCTCCTAACACAGGCACATATTATTTGAATGCCCACGCTTTTAGTGGAGCTGGAAAATACACTCTTTCTGTTACAGAAGGCATTGGAGCAGGAACATATGAAAATACAAGTAAATATTTTGGATATGAAGGAACATGGAATAAAATATCCGATGGAAGTGCGTCGGCAAGCTCATACACAAGTACAAACCAAACCGGTTCAACTGTGAAAATTGTGTTTAATGGTACAGGAATATCCTATAAAGCTATAAAAAATGACAAACAAGGAATTGTAAAAGTGACATTGGACGGAAAATCAGCAAATTATAGCTTGCATGCTGCTACTCCTAAGTATAAAGAAGAAATCTTCAGTAAAACAGGACTAACTGCAGGTAAGCACGTATTATCTATTGAATGGACTGGTCAGGCAGATCCTGTTGCCCGTAAAACTTCTACGGAGGTGAATGTTGATTCCATCTCAGTTTTAAAATAGTTGTTATATATATGTATACCTTTAACTTCATCCATAAAGAGGATGAAGTTAAGGGTTTTTATGGTCGGGAAAGTGGGGGAAAGGTTCCCATAATCCTATCTTTAATAGCTATGTATTTCTTAATTAATCATTAGCCTGGTTAAATCCTTCCATATATCTAGTAAAAATGAAAAATCTATGTTTTCATAAGTTAAAATGAATGCCTAAAAGTTAGAAATGTATGATTTTATGAAATTATCGTACATTCAAATCATTGGTACATAAGGGTTTGAAGAAGGGGAGGTCGATGATGATGACACAACAAAAAAATGTGCAGCCAATCCGGGGGATCAGCAGCAGTTAGAAGATATTAAATGAGCGCTGAAGCGCCATTGTTCGGAGCGCGATTACATCCTGTTTGTTGTAGGCTGTGAGACCGGCCTACGTGTTGGGGACCTACTCAAGCTCACCACGAAGCAGATCCTGGACCTTAAAGGCAAACAAAACAAGATTCTTCGGGTCAAGGAAGGCAAAACGCAAAAAATCCGCGACATGTATATCGCGAATTGCTTTGAAGAGGTCTTTGAGTACGCCCAAAGCGTCCCGAGTCCCTATTTATTCCCGTCCAGGAAGTGAGAACGCCCCATTCGCCGCCATAGAAGTTTCTTATGGAACTACGGGGCAGGATTGTTCAACAAGGGGATAGATTGTTAAAGAAGATGGTAAATGAACTTAATCGAGCAAGTAAATTTAATAGATTAAAATCGGTTGTTTGATATAATTACAGAAAATTAAAAAAGTTCAGGGGGATGTAAAATGAATATTAAAGGATTTTCGATTTCTACTAATAAACAGTATTTAGATGTAGAGTTAATACATAATTTTTTGAATCAAGAAGCTTACTGGTCAAAGGGGATACCAAAGGAAACAGTAATAAAGTCAATTGAAAATACGTCATTATGTTTTGGGGTTTATAAAGGTGAAATAGGAAATGAAGGTATTGAACAAGTTGGTTTTGCAAGGGTAATAACAGATTTAGCAACATTTGCGTACCTTAGCGATGTGTTTATATTACCAGACTATCGTAAATTGGGATTATCAAAATGGTTAATGGATGTTATCACCAACCATTCCGAACTACAAGAGGTTCGTAGGTTTATGTTAGCTACTAATGATGCACATGCATTATATAAAAAATACAGTTTTAATCAGATTGATAATCCAGAACGGTTTATGCAAAAAGTCCGTAAATCCCCATATCAACAATAAGACTATTTCAACAACAGGTGTGAAAGGGATTAGACCCTACATAATCGTGCACAGAATGTCGGATGATTTGTTTCAACTCCTGCTATTCTTTTGATATAAGGAGGTCATTGAATGGATTTGCTCAAAAATATGAATGATGCCATTAAATTCATTGAAGAAAATCTTACGAACGAAATCGACTTTAAAGAAGTTGCAAGGCTAGCTTATTGCTCGGAATATCATTTTAAAAGGATGTTTTCGTTCCTTGCAGGTATTTCACTATCCGAGTATATCCGCCGAAGACGACTTACGCTTGCAGCGTTTGAGCTTAAAGATAACAACATAAAGGTAATTGATCTAGCGATAAAGAACGGATACAGCTCACCAGATTCTTTTGCAAGAGCGTTTCAACATTTGCATGGCATCACACCATCAGAAGCAAGAAGTAATGGCCATTCACTTAAAGCCTATCCACCGATGTCCTTCCAATTATCCATTAAAGGAGGCAGTGAAATGAACTATCGAATTGAAGAAAAAGAGGCATTTCACATAATTGGAATTAAAAAAAGAGTTCCAATCATTTTTAACGGGGTTAATCCAGAGATCTCATCTATGTGGGAAAGTTTAGACGAGAAAACGATAAATGAACTTAAAAACCTATCGAATGTCGAGCCATTAGGACTGCTTAGTGCATCTACGAACTTTTCCGAAGGAAGGTTGGACGAAAAAGGGGAGCTTGATCATTATATCGGCGCAGCAACAACGAGGGAGTGCCCAGATAACTTAACACAGCTTGAAGTTGATGCATCTACATGGGCGGTATTCGAAGCAGTCGGCCCCTTTCCTGAAACACTGCAAAATGTATGGGGACGTATTTATTCTGAATGGTTCCCAGTCTCTAACTATGAACAAATTGATGGGCCGGAAATCCTTTGGAATGAAAATAAAGATGTAACCTCACCAACATTTAGAAGTGAAATATGGATCCCCGTTATGAAAAAGTAAGGATGGGCGAAGGATTTATCCGAAGAGCTGTCTTAAGGCAGCTTTTTCGTGCGCCCGGCATGGTTGCAATCTATAGGGTGAAAGTACCGAACCATGAAGGCGTAGTAGTGGTTAGCTTAATGCAAGGGTGTCCACGGTGACGTAGAATCTGAAGGAAGCAAGCGGCAAACCTCCGGTCTGAGGAACACGAGCTTCATATAAGGCTAGGTATCATTGGATGAGTTTGCGAAACAAAACAAAGTCCTTACTGCCGAAGTGGTACAGAGTAAATGAAGCAGATAGATGGAGGGAAAGATTGCACTCTTACCCGGGGAGGTCTGATGATAGCTAAGTACACTTGGTAACCTGTCCAGTGATGGACAGCTGAGTCATCAGAAGTCAGCAGAGGTCATAATACTTGTCTACTCGAAAAAGATAAGGAAGGACTGAACAGATTAAGGAGGATGAATGCTAGGCGTTCGTTATCTGCGAAGAAGCAAACAATTCCTAACGGAACTTATTTGAAGGAAGAAGTGGTGAATACACGGGGAATAATGTTAGAACCTGTCTTTATTTGGGAGCACGAAAATGGAAATCTAAATAAAATCGCTGGAAATTTAAAAGCATTTATATTAAAAATATAAAATATTAGGTGTATATTTATGTTTAGGTATTAAACTTTAGAATAATTAGATTTTTAGTGAATAAAAAATTCTTATTTTATAACTAGTCTAGTGTTGGCTGTCCTTAATGTGGCAGCCACTTTTTTGAAATAGGATTTTAATTTGCTAAAGAAACTGCAACCAATGGATGTAAAAGTATGTTTATTTACTTAATTTTTAATTAAAGCATTTTTTGATAATAAAGAAATCGCTCAAATTTGGAATCTTAGGTCACCGATAGGAATGTTTAGGTTCACACTTATCAACCTTTCAATGTAAGTGAAAGGTTAGGGTTTCGTAATATCTCGGTTCGTTTACAAAATCATATCTGATAACATCTATATTTTATTTATGCGTAAAATACTCATTTTACGCATAAATGGACATGAGAATGAATGTTTGGTATAATCTTCATATAATAATTAAGGGAGCGTGTCTTATGTATACAAAGATGTTTCAAACCATTCAAGATACTCTCATAAAAAAAATAGATCCCGTTTTCATTATTATCTTTGGTTCTTATGCCAAAAAATCTACACATAAAGACAGTGATATCGATATTGCATTCTACTGTGAGAATCAATCGCTTACTACATATGAAGTTTTTCAGCTGGCACAGGAATTGGCAGATATTCTGAAAATTGAGGTGGATTTGGTCAATATCCGTACAGCATCCACGGTTTTTAAAGCCCAGATATATACTACCGGTACCATTATATATTCAGCGAATGACACTCTTCTTAAAAACCTCCAAATGACTGCACTAAGCATGTACGCTAAATTGAATGAGGAACGCGAAAATATCTTAAAAAAAATAGGAGAAAGTGGGACGATCTATGAAGAATGATGTGATATTGAACAAAATCAGTGTTATAGAACGTTGCATGAACCGGGTTAAGGTTGTATACGAAAACAATCCAGAAAACCTAAAGGACTATACCAAACAAGACTCCATCATACTCAATATACAAAGGGCCTGCGAAGCGTCAATCGACTTGGCTATGCATATTGTAGCTGAACAGAAATTAGGATTGCCTCAAACCAGCAGAGATGCTTTTGATATGCTTCATGGGGCTTTAATTATTGACGAAAATACGGTCAAACGATTAAAGGCCATGGTGGGTTTCAGAAACATAGCCGTTCATGATTACCAGACGGTTAATCTAGACATTTTGCAGCAAATTGTTACGAACCATCTAGAGGATTTCACTGACTATACAAAACAAATCCTTAAATTTTAATAAAGGGGGGTTTATGATGAATTACAAAATCCGTGTTTATGATCTCCATACAAATAAAGAAACAATCAAGGTAGATAAAATCTTTGAAACGAAAGATGCTGCTGAAGCTGCTATCGAAAATCATAAACTTAAAAATCCAGAAAAATATGAGTATGTAAAAGTTCCTGTGAAAAGTTAATTATTTCAGTCCTAGTCTTCCGTGCATGGACTGTTACGTAAGTTAGTAACTTAAACATAATATAATTATGTAAACAACTATTCGTAAAAATTGAATTTTACGCATAAATTAATGTTAAAAAAGGAGTAAAACAATGGCCAATACCAGACAACATCAAGTCCATGAGCAGAAATTGGAACAGCTGGTTAAGTCCATGCCATTCTATATCGTTGAATATGTTGACAATAAATTGGATACCCGCTCCCCTTCCACCCTGTTGAATTACGTTCTTGATTATAAATTATTTTTGGAGTGGCTAATAGCTGAAGGCATTGCTGAGCAGGAGCATATTAAGGATATCCCCCTGTCCGTGCTGGAAAAGTTGAAGTTGATCGAAGCTCAATCCTTTATCAAATTTTTAGAACGGAGAAACATCCCCATCAATAAGCAGGAAACAAAAAAAGCGGAAAAGGTATCCATCAATCGGAAAATCTCGGCATTGCGTTCCCTTTTCAAGTATTTAACGACCCAGACGGAAAATGAGGAAGGCGAACCTTACTTCTATCGAAATGTCATGTTGAAAATTGAAGTGAATAAAGTGAAAGAGACTCTGGGGGCGCGTGCTTCCAGAATATCGACGAAGATTTTCCACAATGATGAGGATGCTCGGTTTCTTGAATTCGTGAAGCATGACTATGAAAAGGAGCTACCTGAAAAGTCCAGAAAACTCATATATTTTAAAAGGGACAAGGAACGTGATTTTGCGATCTTATCTCTCTTCTTAGGAAGTGGCATCCGGGTGAATGAGTTATCTAATTTAAGGCTACGAGACTTGGATTTCGAGGAAAAACAAATACATGTATTACGTAAGGGTGGAAAAAAGGATGTAGTGGCAGTCTCTCCTCCGTCCATGCAGGACATAAAAGATTACCTAGCTGTGCGATCGGAACGTTATAGGGGATCAAACGATGATGCGGCCTATGTATTCTTGACGAGGGTGAATGATGGAGCCACTCCCCTTTCCAACCGCGCCATCGAGGCTTTAGTAAAGAAATACACGAAAGCCTTTAAGTCCAATAAATCGATGTCGCCACACAAACTGAGGCATACATATGGGACGAATTTAATGGAGCAGTCAGGAGATATTCATTTGCTGATGACTCAACTGGGTCATACGTCGACCACAACCGCTGCCCTCTATACAAACCCTGAACAGGAGAAGGCTAAAAAGGCTGCGAAACTGCTGGGAGAGAAAAGAACCAATTATCGTGAAAAGGATTAAATGAAAAAAGAGGAGGTTTTCAGTCTTCTCTTTTTGTATGTGTGTATAAATGAATTTATAAGTTACCATCAATGCTTATGTTACTTGGTAAGGATAAATAAAAGGTAGCTTACTGCCTATGCTATGGAAAGACTTTAATCGTAGAAGGTAGTGTGCATTTCCTTCCATCCTTCACAAAACATCACACTTTAAGAGTCTACATGTCCAGTCAATGGAATCTCGGTAAATAAAATAGAACACTTAAATTTTTGTTTCTAAAGGACAGACCCTAATTACACTGAATAAAAGAAAATAATTACTTTTTTTCTCTTTTTAATATCTTAATTAACTTTCTTACTGGAGATAATATGAAATTCCCAACTTTTTCGAATACTTCAGTCCATTTAGTGTGGCCAGGTAAAAACATACTTATTAATGAAATTAGAAAAATAGAAATCGCCGCTAATCTTATTGCTATCATTATAAAATCAATAGGTATCCAATATTTTTCAAGTAAACTTAATCTTTTTAATACTCCAAAGTAAATTCCAAAAAATATGGTAACAGCACTTATGTAAAATATTAGTTCACAAAAGTTCAGTAAGTTTCTCCCTATTTCCAAAGCTATTTTAACAGGAAAAGGTCTATTTAAAACTGTATTAAACCAGTTATAGTCAGTATATAAAGATTGGAAAGAATTCCAATAGTGTTTATCTAACTTGCTGTAAAAGCGCTCCAAGTTAATATAGAACGCTTTTTGATCTATCTGTGTTCTGTTTCTGGATTTCCTATATTCCTTTTCTAAATCTAAATAAGAATCTATCAGATTACGGTCACCCAATTTGAAAAGAGACATCTCAATACGACCATGCTTATTAAACCATTTTTGTACTTCATAGTTTTTTTCAAACTCATCCTCAATTTGGAGAATAATTCTTAAGTCAAAATACATTGATCCTAATATGCCCTCTAAGCTCTCCTTCACCTGAGCATAAAAATTATTAAGCTTATTATTTCTTTTTGTATATAAATATGCTAATGATGCTGCAACAATTGCTACCAATATAGGGAGATACTCTTTAGTTAAGGTCATAAAGTAAAAGCCACCTCAAATAATAAATCACTCAAATTTTCAGCCCAAAAAATACTGTTTCCTCACCATTTACCATTTTAAAAGCTTTCTTAAACATCTTTCTTTTTGTTACATAAATAAAATAATCTATTGATCAAAAAGGATATACCTAGAGAACCATCTTTTTTCATTGATCCGCTTCTACTTTCGCAAGATGCTACGTCCGTAATTGGGGGTTTAAGTAATAAAAATGATTCTTAAATCCCCCATACTATTAATTGCTATTACAAAATCAATCATAAAAATATATGGTGATATGTAACGCCTATCTAAACATTTAAAAAGGAAATTGTATTTTTTTGTAGAATTATAGATATATACTAGGAAGGAAGTTTCAAAAAATAAGTGCTTGTTTTTTTAGTCTAAAAATATAAATCTTAGTGGTTAGCAATGATTATATTTTAGGGAGTGTTAGTTATGCCAGCCATCGCAATATTAGGTTTTCTCGCTATTTTATATTCTTTTTTTACCTACTCTACCATTTTATCAAAAAGATGAAAAACAAAGAAAGAGCACTATCTAAAAAGATTTTTTATCCTTCGCTCATTGGTGGAATAATATTTTTTATTGTTGGAATATTGTTTTTGGATACAGGAGTTCAAGCTAAACTTGATGATGAAATAGAACAAAATACAAAGTTAACAGCAGAGAATAATACTTTAAAATTAGAAAATACGAAGCTTGAAAAACAAATTACGGATCTTGAGTCAGAAATTAAAGAAACAGCTTCTAATATTACCGAATATGAAAATAATTTAAAAACATTGGAAGAAGAAAAAAAGGCATTCTCAACAGAAAAAGATTCATTAAATAAAAAGATTAGTGATTTAACAATTAAAAATACAAGTTTGCAAAACGAAGTTGATAGTTTAAATACTCAACTTGCAAGTAAAAGTACTTCTACCTCTATTGCAAAAGAAAATTCAAATCAATCAACTGCTTCTACAACGTCAGGAGAAAGGGAAGATTTCGCAAACTGTACCGATTTACGAGGTACATATCCAAACGGTGTTCCAGCTGGTCATCCTGCTTATGTACCAAGTATGGACCGCGATAAAGACAACTATGCTTGTGAAAGGTAATAAAATATAGGCTCTATCTTATAGAGCCCCAATTTGTAGACAAAAAGGTTTCGGAAATTTCCCGAAACCTTTTTAATTTTTTATAAGCAGATATAAAGAATAGTGATTTTTCCTATGTTAATTAGGTATTTCTGGCTCTTCAAAAGTCCTGTTGGCTACCTTCTTTCGCCCATGATGCCATGTTATTAGCTGGAAAAGCAATGGCATGAACCGCTATCTCGGCTCTTGAAAACCCAGAATTACTTGATAATGCTAAAAAAGAGTTAGCTGAAAGACCCGACGGGGAATCGTATACATCCCTAATTCCCAAAGAGCTTACCCTTTCGAAAAATAAACAAAAGGGTATCAAACAAAAATTGTTCAATTTTGAATAATTTTCATAAAAATATGTAGAATTCACACACATAGTTTGAATTTTTTTGAGTTTACATAAGATAAATTATAGGAAGTTAATAATGCACAAAAAAATCCGTCTCAAAATGACAAGTAATCTTGTTGTAGTGAGACGGAATTAAAAAATTCAAAAAAAGTACACATCTTACACATATCATTCACAGAACATTCACACTTGTTCATTGTATAATATAGATACTCCTTATTTTGATCTCTGAGTAAGATTGTCCAGGACCATTCGCATTCAGAGAAAAAACCTCTAAACCTATTCCTTTAGAGGCTTTTTTTATTAGTATCTCATTGCAAAGAGTAATCTTAACTTATGAGACAAAAAAATGAGATAGTCCATAATTCCAATACAAATTTGCCACCCTATTTAAGAATGACTAATTCCCTTCTTTATACAAAAAAGACGGCTCTCAATTTGAGTGCCGCCCCCTTTTCTTTAATTATACTGTGCAAACTCTAATATGCATTATTCTGCTTTGAATGTTTTCTTCACTTTGTCGCTTTCATTCATTCCAGGGCGTGTCACTGTTACATAAACAGAACCTGAGCCCTTACCTAACTGCTTAACCGTAATGGTTGCAGAGGAAGAAGTGGATGTTTTACTAGATAGCATTCATTTTTCCTACGGCAGAATTCATGTCTTTTTTTATTCACAACAAAAAAAGCCCTCACAAGAGGACCCCTAAAAAAACTTTATAAAGTAAATCTTCCATACAATGCTTCATCGAGTAAATCTGTTTGGACGAGCTGGATAAACGTCTTTCTCTGTTCTTCTATTCAGGTTATATTATTGCTTCACATTTCCTTGTTCATCCAGAAATACATAATCAGCTGTTTTATCTTTGTTTAAAATAAATGAATAGGTATCTTTTGAAACCATTTGGTCGTCTATGGAGCGTATCGCAGCAGATAACAAATGAATCGGATGTTCATTTACATATTTCCTGCTCATATTGGTACGAATGTACTCTTCAACTTCTTGAGATTTCACACCAAATGCCTTACAATCACCATTGATTTCAACTGGTTCAAATCCAGATGGACTTGACAAAGAATATAAATAGGACTTATCTTCCTTATGATCAATACAAGCCACTACTAATAGTAAGTGATCATAATCCCTATCTAGATGCATTTGACTATACATATCATGAATGAATATAGTTGTTTTTTGAACATGCTGGATCATTTCTTTAACCGATAATTTATGAATTAGACTAAATATTGGTGTTATTGCACCAACTACAGCTTTACCTATACGATCTGAACCAGCGATTCCAATAATCATATTTTCGCAGATAGGATGTACTTTTACAACAGAATCATATGTATCTAAAGTTTGATTACTTCCATTCATATGAGTACTTTTTGTATCTCCTGTTATTAGAACAAAATTATCTTGTTTCAAGCCAATTAATACTGTCATATGTATCTCTCCATTCTATCCTATATGTATAGGTTTAGTATTGAATATATTATAATACATAAACTATATGAAAACATGAAAATAGCAGCCCACTATAGGCTGCTTATCGTTAATGAATATGAGATAAATCATTGATACATTCGTCACAAACTAGCCGGCCTTTAAAGGGCGTTAGAGATTTACTAGATGTTTGACAGAATGTACAGAAAGGTGCATAACGTCTTAACATGATGTAATCACCATCCACGTAAATTTCCATCGGATCACCATTGTCGATATCTAAAGTTCTTCTCAGTTCTTTTGGTACAACAATACGACCTAACTCATCTATTTTTCTAACAATTCCTGTAGATTTCATTCCCATTTGCCAGAACGTGCACACATTTTACATGTATAAGCAAATTATAACATTTTTCGACAAAATAACAAGAATTAACAACCTAGTAATTATTGACATATAGCAACTGGATTGTTATAATATTATCTTTTTGTAAATGATTGAGAGGATGGACCTATGATGGCCAGTTAAATCACTAAGGACTGTATCTTTATACCCAATAATTCGCAAAGCAACACGTATGTCACGCCCAATGGTTTCTTCAAAATCCAAATCATTTTCTTCCGATGATTTAACAGCTTTCCAATCAAAATGGTTGAACCTTTCAATCAATTTATCTGCTGCTTCCTCATGCCATGTTTCCATTATAGGTGTCTTTACAAACATCCTAATCCTCCCAATTAAATATATATTGATCATCGTTTAAGATTTCAAAATCAGTCAGAACCCTATCTAACAGTTCTTCGGGGTACCAAAAAACCTCCTTATAAACCGTATCCATGGGTTTTATAAGAACCAGTTTCGTACAGGGGTCTTCATGGTGTTTAGAGACTTTTCCTTTGAATCTACGTTTGAATCCCCTGACATACACTTCTTGTTCGATATCAAAATCATACGGAATATCAGGCTCAAGAGCACGAACCTTTTTAACCATAGAATTACGATGATCATAGTCAATCTCTTCTCCTGCACTTCTTTGTTGATCCAGTTTTCGAATCTGCTCTTTTAATGAATCCCGGTAAGCTTTTTTATCTGGCATTGGTTTATCCTCCTTTAAAATAAGGTATTGTTAATGATCATTGTTTATTTTGAGTAAATAAAAGAGACCACTAAATTGTGGTCTTCTCTCGTGTCCTTAATGAACTAGTCGAGTAGAAGGGAACCTTTCTACCTTGCGGTAGATTATGTTCCTCCCCCCTCACAGAACCGTGCTTGCGCTATTCACGCACACGGCTCCTCCTAGTTACCATTCACAAAATGTAGCTAATCTCTTAGATTCAGATTTTGCTAATTCTGCTATCCTTAGTAGTTTTGTTTCCATTTATCCCTACCTCTGAGTGTAGTAAATGGTTCCCTAGTAAGGGCGATAACTGGTAGCTAGCCTTTCCTCCATCGGCATTACCCAACTTCATTGGTACTACGCTGCTATCCGACTCCCTACACAGCATTTGGTTTCCTTGCTTTTTATCGCTTGTACACCATACTCTTCTAACAAGAAAAGACCGGTAGGGTCTCCCGAGTTGCCGTATCATATCAATGTATAACGTGCCAAGGTCTTTGACTCCAGAGAGGTTCATCCTTCTTGCCTTTAACGAAGGGTAAAATGTAGCTTTCTGCTGTGCGTAAGGCATCAGCCCTCTCGATTTACTAACATTATGGAGCTCTATCCCTTCAACCATTTGGCTTTCGGCCCGCTATCTAACTGTCTACGCTTAAAGACTAAAGTTACCTTTAGCCCTCCAAGACTCGCTACGAGCGAATGGCTAGTTCTTACTCGACGGGAATCCCACCCGCTATATGATACGACCTATGCTCGGCTGCACACGCACCCGTTAGCTTAAATACTCACAAAAATTGAATAGATTAATAAGAAAGCTAAAACGACTATAATAACAACTTTTGATAATTTTATTAGTTTTTCACTTTCAAATGTCTTATTTAGTAAATAAAAGAAACCTATAACCCATATACCGTCTTGAAAAAAAGTAGCAAAAATATTTCTAATCATATTTGAATAAAAGTATAAATCCATCAAGTTCACTCCCCGATTTATCGAAACATAAGTTAAAGAAAAACGGATTCGAGAGAATTTAAATTGAAATAAATCGTCCCCAGTATGCCACCAGAATTAACAAAAATAAGATAGCAGAAATAATAAATACTATTTTACTGTTATTTTCATTCTCTTCTTTCTTTTGCATCATTTTCTTTCTATATTTCATTTGTACCTTTTTCTTTTTATCATCTAATTTCATATAGATGGTAGACTCCTTAGTGAAAAATAATTGAATTTATTTTACCACAAAAACCCATATTCCTTGTCGGACTAACCTGCCCCGTTACTAGCAGGTTGTTAAAAATATACCAATTATAAGTTTTTTGTATAAAAAAAGCGCTAAACCTTTCTACATTAAAGGATTAACGCTTTTTTAAGTACAATATTACACCATGCCGCCCGTAAGGATCCCATAGGAAACAAAATAAGGAAGGACTACGGTAAACTGCCCCCATACTTATTTTATCTCTCTGCCAGGATCATCCTCAAATCCTCAACTGTTTCCTCAAATGAAGATAACCTGACTGTTTGAATCTCGATATATTTTTCCTGACCTGGTACCTGCCACTTTGGAAAGCGGGCTTCCTCTGATTTAGGATACAGCAGGATACATTTTTCCGCCTCTTTGTAGGAAGTGACGTACGCATACATTTGGTACAGATCAGACTGCTGGTAGAGGATCCGCCCTTCACGAATGATGTTTTTCCATTTTGTGTCGACAATCATTTGAAAATCTTCACCGTTAATGACAAAGTCAGGCTTCAGCTTGATGTTTTCCTGGCCAGAATACACATTTATGAGAAGGCGCTTTTCGTCATGCTGGGTCTGGACATCGATTCTCTTCTCCAGCGCAAGGAAGCGGAATGCTCTTTCAATGTAGGACTCATATAGCACATTCATTTCAAAAAGGAAGGAAAAGCTGTGATTACTGCTATATTTTGACATCATCATATCATTGGATAGAATCATCTTTGCAACCTGAAACACCTTCTCAAAACGGCGGTTTTGCCGATTGAATGGAACAGCTTCCAACTGACTTTTCAAAATCGGCCCATCTGACACATTTTGAAGCATCTCCATTATAAATAGAGATTCCGTCTTCAGCGCGCTTTTAGAAATATACGGGAATATAAGCTGAACCGCCTTTTTCAAAATCCTGTTCAAAAGGTTGTCTTCTTGAATCTCATCAAACTCACAGTAAGCTTTCACAGGCTGAAATGCATTTCTCCTTATATGCTCTTGCAGCAGGAAACGCCCTTTTAATGCCGGGCTATTTTCCCGGGTCAGCTTGTATTCCTTATAAACGCCACGCCGAAGCTCTGTTAGTAAGAGCTGAAGATAAACATTCGCAAAAATATGGAGTAAATCCGCTTTTGCCAATTGGCTTAACGATGATTCATGAAGGCTGACAGGTAAGGATCGCGTAACAGTAAGCATGTTCAATAAGGCTTTCCTGTCTTTCTCTTCTGACTCATCATGAATGGTTAATTTGGGCAAAATTTCAATCCGGACGGTCGAAAGCTGAATGATTCCGACGATATTGATAAACCGGATCTTGCCATAGCCTATTTCTACAAAGGAAATGTACTTTTCCTGCAAATAGCGGAGAAGTTCTTCAAATTCATGCTGAGTAATATGTTTTCCCAGATGGATCCAATCATAGGCTTCCCGTATACTGACATTTTTCATCACTCATAAATCCTTTGGACATCCCGAATTTTTATCGTTTTTTTGATTCGAAATTTGACCGGCAAATCAAGAGTGGCGAGCATCGCAGAGTCCTTGAACAGCTTCTGCATATTGACCTCCTCTTGATAAACAATGCATGGATCATCTTCAGAAGTACCCAGTCCTCCGAGCACAAGCCCGATCTTTTCCCAATCATCATAGAAATATTCTTGTAAAAGCGGAACCACTTTATTCAGAATAACCTGGTAAACTTCTTCCTCAGTTTCAGCATTCATGAAATAGGCATGTCCAACCATATGGTCGCGGTCAAATAGTACCTCAATCCTTCGATTGATCATTTCCAAAAGAGCCGGAAGATCAATGTTTTCAATGGGCTGAAGCAAGGATGGCTTAGGCATCATTTCTTCAAATGAAAAGCGCCGGCGCAGGGCTGTGTCCAGCAGGGAAATCGAACGGTCAGCCGTATTCATCGTTCCAATGATGTAAAGATTCGGAGGAAGGATAAACGGTTCCCGCGAATAAGGAAGCTGGATCATGGTTTCATTTTCTTTTGTCAGTCGTTTATCGTCCTCAAGCAATGTGATCAATTCCCCAAATACTTTTGACATATTGGCACGGTTGATTTCATCAATGACCAGCACGTATCGAGGTGCCGCCGTAAAGTCAAAAGCATCATTTACATTAAAGGCCTTTAATACTCCCTGCTTCCGGGAAAGATACTTCTCATGGCTTTCCTTCTTTTTCAGCCCTTCATAAAGGGCCTCGATCGCAATCCGTTTTAAGGTTCCGTCTTTCGACCTAAAGCCTCCTTTTCCGTCGGAACGCAATCCTTCAATAAAATCCTCATAGGAGAAGCTCTGATGGAATGTCAAAAATTGGACTTTACCCTGGGTCTGAAGTTCCTTAAAATGCTTTTTCACATCCACTTCTTCGCTTGAATCTTCCACAATTTCAACGACCCGTTTGGAAATATTATATGTCTTGCCTGTCCCGGGAGGCCCAAAATAAATGGTATTCAGTGGTCCGTTGTATTCATTTACTAGAGACTGCGGCTCCTCTTCAGGAGCTTGTTCCTCCAATGCTTTTAGTTTATTGAACATTTTCTTGATATGACTCTTCTTAGTAATTTCGTGGATCCGGTCACGAAAACCTCCATAGCCTGGGAGAAGCCTCTCCTCCTGCTCAATCCATTCTACCGGCACAGTATGTCCCAGAAGTTCATCGAACTCATAGCTGTCCAACACCCGGCTCTTGAGCTTGCCAACTGCTGAAATTTTCAATACATATGTAAGGCTTTCATTCTCCAGCCTCTCTGAATAAGTCGTTTTAACTCCTACTATATCTCCCTTATCCAGCTTTAAAAAGGCTTCTAGTGCTTCTTTTTCTTTTTCATCCTTCATTTCATCCAAAATTACGGAAAGGTCATCGGTGGCCAGATAGCTGGATAGATCCTGTTTGAAAACAGGAAGGGATATCATTCCACTTTCCATAAAAGCAGAAAGATAGTCGCGCTCCTCATATCGATGCTCGATGAGCCAATGCTTGGTTTGCTTCTTTTCTCCATATCGCTTCCAGATAAATTCACTGAGCTTAACATAATCCCAATCTTTAAAAGGCTCTATTTCTCTTAACCGCTTATACTCTAAATATTGCAAGTGAATATAATTTCTCGGCCTTTCTTTGAAGAGCTCGGCTGGTAGCTGCAAATCCTCTGCCAACGGATCAAGGACTTTCCTCGCATAAACATTAAAGAATTTTTCCGGATAGTAGATATTCAATATTTTCAGCATGACCACTGGCCACACCTTCAATTTTGTAAATTTCATTTCCTCAATCCGGTCCTCAGCAGCGAGCCTTAGATTGATAACGATCTGATCGCGCAAATTGCCGTATTCGGTCTCTAGTTCGTCCCCTGTAAGTTCCTTCTTTTTCGTGGACGCACCCATGCAGTATTGGCCATTGCCGCCTCTGTATATGCCAAATTTGGAAGCATTGCCGCCGCCAATCCCGCCAAGGACTTCCCTGTGCTCCAGCCAATATATGAAAGCATCCCTCGTTGAAGTATCCGCATACTCATTAACTTGCATTTCCGGCAATGAATCCAATGGAAACCGTTGGATGAACTCCTGTCTCTTATTCTCGCTAAACGTTATGTAATCATCATCCAAACTAAATTCTTTTGCTGCCTCAATTAACTTTTCCATTACCGCTATCGCACCTGCCTGTTCATTTTCATTATGTATATATAGGTCTATTTAACGATACACTATCCTCCTGTAGAATGCTTTAGTTTTTGATTGGATGTATATGAGGATTTAAAAGTAAGAACTCTTTCTGGCAGTCTATCGCTATTCTCTTAAGCTTCGGATTAGCTATGTATGAAACACCAATACTAATCTTAACCGTATTCCTCGAGTTTCCTTCTTATATTGGTAAAATAAAAACAACCCATTTTGAAGTGAATCCAAAAAGTTAGACACTTTATTTTGTTACGCTGATTCTGAGGATTGAGTTCGGTATTGCACCGGCTGAATCCTTTTAATTTTGCCTTGTTCCGTTTGTGATTAGAATTCTTGCAGGTAAAGTAATTCTGATTTCAGTTTACTTGTCTGTTTGAGGTATAAGTTTGTGAGTTTTTATAACATCCTATAATATATGTTATGTTAACTAGAAATATTGTGTGATAAAAAAGGAGCCTTAAAGCACCTACTCTATTATTGCGCGGGTACTACATACTATCAAAAGTAAAAAAAATGCTCAAAAATCAGCCATATTAGGGGTTTCTACTGTAGAATGACCTGTGTGGGATTCGAGCCCACGACCGCTTCCCTGTCAAGAAAGTGAAGAGAACCAGTTTATAACAGATATAGTTTGTTATTGTTGATATAATAGGCTTTTACTAAGTATGATCTAAACAGATGTAATTGGTGGAAATTTGATTGGTTTTGCCACCAATCTACCACAGCTAAACCCCTTGTGTATTTATCAAGACCTAATTTTAAAAAATATTATTAAATCAATCTCCTAACATATTATATATGTTTAATATGTTAGGAGATTTTTTCATAAAGAAAAGACACTAAAATGAGCGCCTATTTCTTTTAGCCGCCCCAGCCACAGCTTCCGCCATAGCCATCGTATCCACAACTACCACAATAACGGAAATCTAAAACCGTAATCATAAACAGAAAGAGGGCTATTTAGTCCTCTTTTTCTACTAAAAGCTTTAATTGCTCAGCTAGTTCAACAAGCTTCTCTCCATATTCATATAGCAGATTGCTTTCTACAATATTATAATAATTAGCTAAAAATGTTATGTTGTTTAAAAGTTGATTGATACTCCAATATATATTTCCTATTATTAAACTATAAAAAGGCATTTGCTGACTAAATGTTTCAAAATCCATATTTTCAATTATTCTTTGCGGGTGAACCCAATTTGAAGGTTCATCATAACATTGGTAATAGGCTATCTCTTGAAATTCAGCACTCAAATCTTTCAAACTTTTTCCGCTCACTATCTCATACCACTGTTTAAATTCTGGATTCTTTCCTTTTAAATGTTCTGATTTAATTTGTTTTATCGCTGTATTCTTAAGTTGAGACAGTAGTTCAATTTCTTCAGAAGTAGCAATGTTTTTTATTTCTTCATTGTTATTTTGGAAAAATCTATTCAACTTATTAGTAGTTTCAAAGTTGTTTTTCTTATTAAAAAACTTAACATATATCTTTTTATCTTCATCTTCAGCACTCGTAAAAGCGTCAAATGCTACTTGTAATTCAAACAATGTCCTTTGTAAAGGTAAAACTCCATCAGTAATATCATTCTCCAATAGATGAAAAATAGTATTTATTCTTAAATTGATATTTCCAACAAGATAAAACATTAATTCATCTACTTCATCTATTTCTTTGTTCCGTGAACAGATCCTCCTCATTCCTTTTAATCTTCTCTGAGTTGCTTCAAAAATTTTTTTATAAGTTGGAAAATTATTGTTCATATTGATAATGTCTCCCTATTCTTAAGTAAACTTACTTTTTCTTCTATTATACCTTTATTTATAAAGTAAAAAAGAGAGTCATTTTAGTTCTAACGGGTTCTCTTTTGGGGTGCAAAAATCAATTTCACAATACATTTTTAACGTGAATTCACACATGAATTCACGTTTTTTATTTCCTTGATATTAGAAATTGCTGATAAATGCATCAAATTTATAAGAATACAATTATAGTACCATTTGAAGTATTGAGGTTTTTTTGGTAAAAGTATGTAAAAATTCCTGTGAACAATTAATTATTTAAGTCCTTACCTTCCGTTCATGGCTGTTACATAAGTTAGTAACTTGAACATAAAATAATTATGTAAACAAATATTCGTAAAAATTGAATTTTACGCAGAAATCAAACTTTAAAAAGGAGTCAACCAATGGCTAATACCAGACAACATCAAGTTTATGAGCAGAAATTGGAACAGCTCCTCTACCAACATACAAAATGTGGTTAAAAGCACTTTCCAGGCATATAAAAGACCCCCAACCAAAATGGTTGAGAGCCTTTGAAACGTTGTAATTAACACTTTGAGAACTGAGGTGCACGACGACTTATTTTTTTGCGTTCTTTTATTTGTAATTTAAATATGAAGAATTATAGAATGAAATGTTTAATTAAAAGCCTAGTTTATTAGGCTTTTTTCGTTTTCATCAAAACTGGAAAAAATATCGTTATATATGTTTAGTGGTCAGAATGTGGTCAAATATAAACTATGCTTATTCAACTACCGCTACCCGATTGTTTAAGTGTATTTCTTCACAAACTGTCTCTTTCCATTTCTTTATTACAGGTATACTGCCTAGTTAGTCACATAATAAAAAGCCACCAGATGGCGGCTCTATAAATATAGCAACTGTTATAGCTGTGGGTATTATAAGAAATATACATATTCTTAAGCTCACTTTTTTATACCAATATAAAGAAGATGACTTGCATTTCCTATGGGTTGGAACACATGAAACATTTATTTGGACAAATTTTATTATACCATAGGTAATATTAAGCACCATAAAAACCTTTTTCAAAAATAAAGTTTGAGAGTAGTGGATACTTATTTACTAACTCGTCATACTTAAGTTGTAAATTAATCATTGATTTAGGGTTAGTCTCCATTGTGAATGAAAAAGGTAGTAAATATTTCATTGGATGAAAATGTTTTCCGCTACCGTCAAGATATACGTTTATAAGGCTTGTATCTAAGATTAATTTACCAGAAATAATTATTTCTTCTGCAATAATCTCAATGTTAAAATTGTCAATTTCTTTAATATCGATATTCAACCCAAAACTATTGTATAGATTGGTATTAATGCCATTAACTTCAATATATTCGTTTATAATGTAGTCCTCACTAAATTGTTCTATTTGATTATACAAACCAGTATGACTTTCTCGGTCAAAATAGCCAAGAACATATTTTTTATCTATATTATTTTGAGCGATCCAATCTTTTAATTCTTGCTCCCTTTCCTGTTTTACCTCAATATACTTTTTAATTTTTTCTTCTTGTGTGACATATTCTATCTTTTCGAAGAATTTTAAATTTGCTGTTTCTTTTATATCCTTCATTAAATCTGGATGTAATTTTTCTTTCTTATCATCCAAAAAGTCATTTGTATTATTAGAAATAAAATAACAATCAGATAAGTTATTTTGTTCAATATAATTCGAATAAGTCAACCATGTCACTGCATCTCGGAATTCAGATTTACCCTCTTTAAAGGGTTTTATACGATTAACCGCTCGATCTATAAGTTCTCCTAGAAAGTCATTAGGACAAGATAGGATATGTAATACCCCTTCTTCTTTTAGCTTCTCATATACTAATTCAAACTGTTTTAACAGCTCTGCATATTCTTCTGCTAATCGCTGGTTAATTGAATTCTTCTCTCTATCGATAAAACCTTCTGGTTTAAAACCTTGTAAAACTTCCTCTGCATTATATATTTGTTGAAAATGCTTATTTATCTTATTGATAAAGTGTCTTTTGGTTTCTTTATACACTACATCAGACATATAAAATGTAATATCTTTGTATTCTCTGGCTAATTTTAATAATAGACGAATATGGTTCTCTCTTAAAAAGGGATCACTATGTGTATGAGTAGTATCTAAAAATATGTTCATATATTAATCCTCGCAAACTATGTATTTACTCTTATTATAATGTTAATTATTCCTAGAATGAAAGTAAACTCATAATGAAAATTTACTCTATTACAGATAACCGATACTGAGGTGAAATATAATGTTTGTTAGTCCTATGCTTCTAGAAAGGATTAGAGTTAAACCATGACAACTACAAGAATAATCCCCAATATTATACAGAATTAAAATTTTCAAGACTAAAATTAGAATAATATAGATTAATCTAGGGTCATTACCTCTTAAGTTTTTTTCATAAATTAGATAAAAATTGTAATGTTTACAAAATCGATGAAATCCGATCTCATGATATTTTATATAGGTTCTCTAAAAGTATTTAAAATCACCTGACTTCAGCAAAAATACTTTTAAAAATTTTTCTCGAAACTAAATTGTGAAGAAACCAAAAACAAGTATCTTTTAATTAAATATACTCTTTAGCAATTGTAATAACCTAAACTTCTTTGTATAATCTAACTTTTCAAATTGAAAAAGAAAATTATTCCACTCATCTAAAAAATTTTCTTCATTAATAGTAAAGTGGTCTATTCTAGGTTTCAAAATGAAATCAACAGGTATTTGATAGTACTCAGATAACTTAATTAAGATTTCAATACTGGGCTCTCTTCGATTTGTCTCAAAATGTGCATAGCTAGCTCTAGTAATCCCTAAATAATTAGCTATCTCTTCTTGTGTACGTTTTCCTCTTAATTTTTGTAAAACTTCCCCTATCATATCTCACTATCCTTATAAAAAAATTATAATGTATTGTCATGATATGTTTGACAATAATTAAAAATAAGCTTAAAATGATACAAAACGTATCATTAAATATTTATTTTAATTTTTTTTAATTTGTTTTTATATTTTTCGTTGTCTATAATACAAACGCAATTATTTTTCATTTTTAATTTACCATTCTTATTTAGTGAAGTATTACTGGTTTTCTTTCCACCTTCTTTACCAGTAGACAAAGCATTCCAGTCTGAGGAAGATAGTTCGGAATTAAATACTGCCATGATTTGTGGTAAATTTCCAAAATCGGAGTAATAATCGTAATAGATACCAAGTAAATTTGAAGAGTATGTATGATGTGCCCACCAATTTAAATCCTTTAAATAATCTATCCTTGGCATATAAATTTCGAATTCACTTTTACTTGGATCAACTTCAGCTATTTTCGTTCTATAGTTTTTTACAGGGTCGCCAATTGTACATTTAACCTCAATCCCTCCGTACTTAAACGGAGCGAAAGCTGATTTTAAAGGGAATTTTATTCCAGCGTCTTCTATAAAACATTTATCATTGAAATATTCTATTTCCTCTTCATCCCTCAAGAAGATAATGTCGGGTCTTCCATCAGGATGAGGATTATTTAGAAGATAACGGGACTTTTTTGCCAGAAAAACGGAAAAAATTTCACCAATTAGTCCACTTAAGTTCCTTTGACCTAATGCTTCAAACAAATCAAATTCTACATTCTTAAAAAGGTTTGTTAATGTTAAAATATATTCATTGGTTTCTTTTACAGCATTGATGATATCGTTTGAATCAATGGGAGGAAGATCTTTACCAATTTTAATTGTTTTATTTTTGATGATTTTATACCCCACTTTGATCATCTCCTTTTAACCCAAAAAACTCCAGATAACTTGGATTATCTATACAGATTCTAATTCCCTCGTACATTTTATTGCAGCCGGAGCGTCCAATAGTTGAGAATGAAGTCATCGTGCTGCCAGGTTTGGGTTTTTGAACCTTTCCCCAATCATCGGTATTTAATTCATCTGAATAACACAGCGCAACTATTTGAGGCATATCATTAATATAATCTGACAGTAGTCCTATTAAGTTATTAGTTTGCTGGTGATGGGCTTTCCAATCTAACTTCCGATTGATCTTTTTAATTCGTTGGTGTCCCATTAATAAGTATCCTTCTTTAGTACCAAAAGTATTTTTTATTTCTACACCACCGTACTTATATTTAATAAGTTCTTTAGCTGTAATAGTTTTATGATAATCTTCCATTTCTAATGTAGAAACTTGAATTAAATCTGGATATCCGTCTGGATTACGGTTTTTAATCAACTTGGCATTTACCTTTGAAAGTTCTGAAGCAAAAGTTTCGCCAATTACTCCACTAAAATTTCTAAAATCTAGAATCTCAAAAATATTTAAATCCATAAGTCTCGTTTGAGTAGTAATTTTTTCAAAAATTTTATTTGTATTTTCAACAGCCTCTAAAAGTTCCGACACTTTTATATCCATATTGGATAAAGTAATAGGTGTATTGTTTTGTATTTTCAAACTCATTTCCTCACCAAGCCTTAAATATATGTTAAAATAATGTTCGAACAGAAGTTCCATAGGTTATTAGATTCATTTTTTAATTGTAACACAAAGTCTACTCTATAAATTGATAGGTGAATAAAATTGAAAAAAATAAATATATTAGACTTATTTAGTGGGACGGGTGGCTTTTCACACGGCTTCACATCATTTTCGGAAAGATTTAAAGTTGTTGGGGCAGTCGAACTAGATAAAGATGCAGCAATTACAACGCGACTCAATCACAAAGATTGTTTAGTAATTAACAAAGATATTAGAGAGACTAAGCCCTCCCTCTTTAACGAATATTTAAAAAATGAGGTAGTAGATGTTATTATAGGTGGGCCGCCTTGCCAAGGATTCTCATCAATTAGACCATTTAGATCCTCTGAAGAAGAGGATCCACGAAATACGCTATTTGAACAATTTGCTCTCTATGTTAATTATTTCACTCCAAAAGTATTTGTTATGGAAAATGTTGTGGGTTTAGTATCACACAATAATGGTTTAACCTTAGAAATCATTGAGGATGTCTTTCATAACCTAGGATATGATTGTGAATGGAAAATTTTAAATGCAGCTAACTATGGGGTACCACAAAAAAGAGAAAGGTTTATTATGATTGGAGCCAAGAAAGGCACAAAGATACATTTTCCTTTCCCAACCCATTCATTTGATGGTAAAACCATTGGCATAAAAAATAAAAATAAAATGGTAATTGTGAGAGAGAACTTGCCATTAGCGTTAAATGCTATGGAGGCCATTGGTGATTTACCGGCATTAGCAAGTGGAAAATCTGCAACTTATTATGCTTCTGAACCTTTAAATGCTTATCAAAGAGAAAGAAGAGTTGGGAGTGATGGAACTTTAACTCTTCATAAGGCTACCAATCATCCACCCAAAATGCTGGAAATAATTAAACATGCTGGAGACAATATATCTTTTATACCCAAACATTTAATTACCAGTGGTTTTAGTAACTGTTACTCTAGAATTTCTGCTAATGAACCTGCACCTACTATTACAGTAAAATTTGTTAATCCAGCTTCGAGTAAATGTATCCATCCTTACCAAGATCGGGCTTTAACCCCTCGAGAAGGTGCACGGATCCAAAGCTTTGATGACAATTACTTATTTCATGGTTCAAGAGTTCAAGTCATTAAACAAATAGGAAATGCTGTACCTCCACTACTTGGAAAAGCCATTGCTAAAAGCGTTTTTGAAATACTAAATTAAACACAGGAGATTTTAATAATGAAGAAAAACGCAATATGTTTATTCTCTTCAGCTGGAATAGGAGAACTTGGTTTAAAGGCGAATAGTATTAACACTATCATAAGTAATGAAATTTTGGAAAATAGACATAGCCTATACCAAACTAATTATCCTGAAGCTAAAACATTCACTGAGGATATTTGGAAATGTAAAGATGAAATTGTAGAATACTACAAGAAAAATTTTAAAGAAGAACTTTTTTTAATATATGCTACTCCTCCATGCCAAGGGATGTCTTCAAATGGTGCCGGAAAGCTTTTAAGTGAATATAGAAAAGGAAATCGTCCTGAAATTGATGAACGCAACAGATTAATTATCCCTACTATGGATATTATAACTTCAATAAAGCCCGAGTGGATTATACTTGAAAATGTACCCAATATGCAAAACACCATAATTAACGATGAAAATGATCAATATATAAATATTATGGATTATATACGGTTGAGATTAGGTTCAGAATATACGGGAAGTTATCAAGTTATTAGTTGTTCAGATTATGGTGTGCCTCAAGTTAGAAAGAGGCTTCTAACAGTATTTACTAAAAATAAGCTTGGTACTGAATATTTCAACATTTATAAAGAATTCTTCTTAAATGACGAAAAGGTGCCTGGAATAACTCTTAGACAGGCTATTGGACACTTACCACCTTTAGATGCTAGACCAGGACATAACGCTCGTAAAGATTTTCATCCTTTACACTACGTTTCAGTAATGAATGAAGAAAAATACTTATGGGTTTCTAACACTAGAGAAGGGGACCAAGCTTATAACAACCAATGCATTAATCCAGATTGTTTAGAAGATGGTAATCCATTGCACAAAGATGTCATTAATAACGGCATAGCCCAATCTAATAAAGACACACCTATTTATTGCAAAACATGTGGTGAGTTACTTCCTCGGCCTTCTATAATAGATAAAAAAACAAACAAAAGACGACTAATTAAAGGTTTTCATTCAGCTTATAGAAGAATGGAATGGGACAAACCTGCTCCTACTTTAACAAAAAACTTTACATTCGAAGCATCTGATAAAAAAATTCACCCCGAACAAAATAGAGTATTATCTATTTATGAAGCTTTGATACTACAAACTATTAGCGATTATGAATATGTATTCGAAATAGGTGGAAAAGAGATAACAAAAAGTTTATTTTCTCAAATTATAGGCGAGAGTGTACCACCAAAAATAATAGACTTCATGGCTTCAAAGATCTTAGCAATTAACAATTGCAACTTCCAATCCAATATCTCGCAGCAGTTTGAATTGGAATTAAAATTTTAACTTGCTTAATTCAAAGGTATTCACTGGTAGTGGATACCTTTCTTTTCCTAATAAATTCACAGATGTAGTGCCAAAAGCGGATCAAAAGCAAAAGGTATTCAAAAAATAGTGGAAAAACTAGATTTTCCGACTAAACATCAATATACTTTTAGAGATGCGTTAAATGATTTTGAAATGCTTTCTACAATCGAAAATAGTGTCGCTATGGGAAATGCAGCAGAAAAGATAAAAGCAGTTGCAAAATTTGAATCAAAATCAGTTAAAGATAACGGAATTTCTCATGGTCTTAAAATGGTGCATCTGTTATAACCTCAAGAAAATCTTGTATATGCCATTTACATATTTTAAATTATAGGGTAGCGATTGCTATATAAGAGCAATCGCTACAGACTGGTGACAAAAAGGCATTTGAGAAGCTCTTATTTCCCAAATGCCTTTTTAATTTTGTATTTATTTATCAGAAACCCACATGTTATTTGAGTTGATTTACTCTATCACTCTTATTCATTTTGCTAGTTTCTGAACTTAATCAAGTCCAATTGGCTAATTCTGTAAGATTCATTGCAGCAAAAGTGGATTATATTGTTCTGAGAATGTGGGTGACAACCTCGAATGAATACAAACAGCTCACTACGGTCCTTTTTTGGTCCATTATGGTTTGTTATATAAAAATAGAATGTTTTTTATAACTTTTTTCATTGGATTAATATTTTCAGTGCTTGTTTATTTTATAGACATTCAATCTATTCAAATTAAAAATGAACAAAATTAATTTTTTATTGTCAGCCATATTACCAATATTTTTTCCTTTATTGCACTAATTATAACTGTTGCTTTATTCCATAAGCATCCTAAAATAAAGGCATTCAAAAAAAAGAAAAAGAAGAAAAAAAAGATAAAATTAGTCCATTCATCGGAATGGATTTTTTTATCTCTTTCTAAAAAAATTATACTATTCATTAATCTCATAGTAGGATAATATACTCATGGAGTGAAAATACCCCAGTCCTGTAAAAATTGAAACCGTTTCGTGTAAAGTGTTTGGATTAATTCTTTTTTATCTTCGTTTGTTCCGTGGTGTATTTTTCGATGACAATTCGGACAAAGACACACAACGTTACCATCAACGTCAACTGAATTTGGAAACTCATCCTGATACTTCATTGGTATTAAGTGATGGGCTTCCATATAAGGTGTATTAGTAGAATTTGATATAAATGTAAGATGCTCACTGTTAATTTCACATTTAAACTCTGCCTTTTTTAAGACTCTTTTAGCAACAACGGGGTCTCTAGTCCAAACTTTTTGCCCCCTTATTGTTTTTGGTTTCTTTTTTGACTTTGGTTCAGGGGTTATATCTACTTCAATATTACTAAAACCTTTTTCCTCGATTGCATCTTGATAGCTATTATCCTCTAGTTCTTCATCTGCAATAACATATTCATTTTTCAAATAATAAATTAAATCATCTATACTTTTAAATCCTTTAAGTTTTCTCTCAAGATTTTCTTTTTTAACCAAACCGAATCCAAACGGGTTGTTATTTACTCCATATTCAAAAAAAGAATTAAACTTCCGCTTATCAATATTAATCTTAGTTAGGTCTTTAATGAAAAATATATATTCCCAAGTTTCCCCATCCTTATTAGTGCCCCAAACTTCTTTTGCTAACAATTGATTAGGTTTAGGTTTTTTACAAAGTATTTTACCGTAATACAGGAACTCACCTCGAGAATAAGCTAATATGCTATCTCCTTCTTTGATATTATTCCAGTTACGTAAATTACTAGGACCAGGTTTTGCACCCCACATACGTACTTTTTTGTCTGAATTATTTAGTTTAAGTTTTTCTATTGTTACCGGATCTAATAAATTTAATGAGTCTTTGATTGGATACGGTTTTTGTATAGTTTTTTCAAAATTTTTATATGCAATAGGGTCACTTGCAGTAAGAAAATAAAGCATTCATTTTCTCTCCAGACTATAATTCATTGTATTTTTTGTTTGAACCAAACGATTTACTAATTGGATACTTAATCTCATTTTTTAATAATTTGTTTGAAATGATTTCATTGATGTCCACTTTAATTGAATCTGCAAATAAAATGGAGTAAATTAATATGTTCGCTAACTCATCTTCTTTGTTCACTGAGTTAATATTAAACTTTTGGTGGCACTGCTTACAGATTTTATGTGTTAACATCTATCTCCTCCCAAAAAAGAGACAATGTTAATAACAAACGGTATTTAAAAATTACTTAATATTAATTAACATCCAATTTCCACCCAAATGCTTTTACATAAATATTTTCCTTTTTGGCTGCAACCATCTCCTCTTCAAAATACGGGAGGATACCCGGACATACAATAAAACCTTTTACATTCAAGTAACCAAGTTCAGTACTGCATAATTTCATATAATGCTTTATTTGCTGTTTTGCTTCCCGTCCAATTTTATTCTTTTTAATTTCTACCACAATAACCTCATCATTTAAAGGATTGATCAAAAGCAAGTCTAATCTAGAATCATCAGAAAATATATATTGTTGTTTTAATAATTTCAGACCGTGACCTAATATTTCCGGATTGCTAGCTATATATTTCTCTATGTCTCTCTCAAGCACTTGAAAGACTTCTTCAGTTGATAATAGCTTATTGTTTAACCTTCCTTCCTTTTCATTTTCCTTTATTAAACCAAATAGTAGCTTAATATCATTAGAACTTAATTCCTTCCATGTTCTAAGAGCCGATGAAATTGCGGCTAAGGTTGTTTGATTAGGATTTAAATTTGCAGGTCTTGAAAGTTGTTTCAATAGCCGTTCATTTAATTCAAGAGGGACCTCTAAGACCTTAGAACGAATTGGGTTTCCAAAAACAATGGTTTCACTACTGTGTAACAGTTCCTTCTTTTTCTTAAGATGGTGGTTGTTATAGTTATCCATAATTAATGGGTCATCTATTACTTCCTTCACACGGCGTACCTCTTCAACAAAGTAGTAAGCAGTTATGTACCTTTTATCGTAAATAGTCTTATGAAAAAATAAGTATTCGCCTTTATTTAATGCTAAAAGCTTATCCCCATTTATTTTTAAATCACCATATGTAAACTCTTGAAACATCGGGTCTTCATGCCCATTATTTTTTTCTGGATCAATGTATCCTATTAAATAACTTGTCATTTTTTATCTTCCTTTAACTTATTTTATATTATATATCCCAAAAAACTTTTATGACCTTGTATCTATGTCTTAAAATTCATCAAACTATTCCTACAATATACCTAAACTAATTATACGAGAAAATTTTAACATAAATACAAAATAAATGTTATTATTAGGAGAATTTGAGGGAATTAGATGGCAGATTTTATTGATGAATCGTGGATAGCATTGAAAGGTCAGGGATATTATACAAAAGGACAATTATGGGACGAATACAAAAATCCAACTGGAGAGGTTTTAAAGAAACACGCAGTCAATAGTATCGATCATTTAGCACATTATGAAACTAGTCCAATGAGGATATTTCCATTGTACAATTATAATGAGAATCAACCTATATCATGGAGTAGAGATCTTCATAATGCAGATAATGTTGTTGCAGCCGCATGGAGAATGAACTATAATGCAAAAAACGAATACATTGATGATGAAGAAGAAGAAGAAGACTATCGGATAAAGAGGTAAACTCTCCTCTTATTAGAGATGGAAGATAGAGTCAAATTATTGGGCTGGAGATGGAAAGGTAAGAGTCGTAATAAGCTTTATGAATACCACTCTAATCAATTTAACTTTACTTTCAGATTCACATTCCTAGTAATGATATGGAAATTGAAAAATTAGGTCTGACAGAAGTGGATGACGAAGAGTTTGATCCTGGTAATCCAAATAATGTAGTTTACTATGATAAGAAAGAAGCATACGCATTTTTTAAGAAATTTTGAAATAACTTATCCTTGATTAAGATGCAAGAACGAGGGAAACAACTTTGTTCATGTTTTTTTATTCCAAAGGAAAAAATTAAAGATTTTTCATATAGACGTTCGGTTATCACTAGGCGTAATTCAAATGGGAGGCACTTACCTCTTGCAAAGGGGTGGTTCCCCCTTCCGTAGAGAAAGGAAAAGCGAACCACTATTGGCTCGCCAGTTGATCCTCGTATTCTTTTACAAGCTTATAGAATGTTGTCCGTTTCATGTCCGCTCTTTTCATCGTCTCAGTTGCAGTTATACCCTCTGCTTTCCATTCCGTATATAAGGTAATGAACCTTTCAGTTATTTCAGCCTAAGGTCTGCTGAACCTTGTACCATTCTGAATAGCAGCGTCGATACTCTCTCTCTGACGCTTTTTGTTCTCTTTCCTCTTCCGCTAACTGTGAGAGTGCATGTAATACCAAGGTAAGGTAACATTCTCGGAGTCAGGGTCCTCTGTAGTGTCAGTAAGGAGATGCCTGGACATGCTATCGACTTTATTATTTGTGAATTTTTATTTCATTTTATTATTTTTCTTTGTTCATATCGAAGGAACAAGATGTTTATTCAAAGAATATGTAATTTTAGGTTGATAAGTTGTAATACATTCAATACTTATATCAGTTTCTTGTTCATAATTTAATAAAGCAATGTTTTTATAATCCCCCTTTTTAACTCCATTATATTTAATGCCATGAAAGCCTATATGTCTACAACATTCGGCTATATAATTTGTTAGCAAATATTCTAATTTTAGCGCATTAGTACTACTAGGGCTTGTCGATAATATTCGTCCAAACTCACCATACATTTTACTAAAATCCAGGATTTTTAATTGTCTGTTTATTCTAACTGTTGCTATATCGAGTAGTTGATCCCCTTTATAGTTTAACTCATGTGGTATATATTTTTTATCGTCAGATAGATATAATACTGAAGAGCCTATTAAATTATATCTTCCATGTGACGACACACCAATTGGTGGACTCCACATTTGTGAACTATCAAACTTTTTAGAACCAATATTTCGTGTTCTCCCTCTATATAATTTTACATTTTCTAGCAGTTCATATTCCTCTTCTTTAAATATACACTCAAACAGTTTATACAACCTTTTTCCAACAGAGTGCTTAAAACCAAGCATTGTATTATTTCTTAAAAATGCAGAAAAATTAGACACCTCAACTTTTCTAAAATTAATCCCAAACCTTTCTGCGTACAAATTCATTTCTTCTATATCAGTAGAAAAATAATCATTTAAATCGTCAAAATCATAGATACGCTCATTATCTACTTTTATGCGTTCACCAAATCTAGTTTCACAATGATTGCATTTAAGATAAGGGTAGATGATTTCATGATATTCTACTGGGAACTCAAAAGTTAATAAAAAATCTGCAGGTTCTTTTCCTTTTACTTCACTAACTATGCCAGTTTCTTCTTTAAGAATCTGATTATATTCATTAAAATCTTTAATAATATGGCAATTCGAACAAAATCCAATATGCTTTGAGATATCTTCAGCTAAGATGTTACAGACTTCGATAAGAAAATTATTAAGGTCTTCTTCTTCAACTATGTAATCCTCATAAAATATTGGTTCTCTACACTTAGAACATTTAGGCATTTTTTCAGAGTTTCTCAGAAAACCTGTTCCATCATCTTCTATTGATAGTTTTTTTATATACTCATCAAACTCGTCTTCCTGTATATTTAATTCCATCCATTGGTCAAATAGTTCACCATTGAACTCTTTTGAAAATCTTTGTAAGTTAGCATCATAATTTATCAAGCTTTCTAGTGGAGGCTTAGCCAATTTTGCAAGACTCTTTTCGAAATTATTATTAAAGCAATGTAAACATACAAATGGTTTCATCCTGTCCCCCCTTGTTATTTTTTATTTCACCTTTATATTTTAATAGTACTTTTTCAAAAGTAAAACAATTTTAATAATTATTCATTGGTATGGTCAATTTTTACTTAACATTATTTTATACATATATGTGGCAAAGGAATATTAAGGTGTAGTATTATTGTTATTCTTGTTCGAGATATAATAATGAATCCTGTTGAGATTTTTTGCGATGGTCCTCCTCACTATAACCCTCAGCTTATCCATGTCAATTCCATTCTCTTTTGTATGTATTTTGAGTTTTTGTTCCCAGTAATTCAAATCTCTAATATCATCATTTTTAAGTGAAGTACGTTCCTTTATTTTTTCTAATAACTCAAGCACAGTAAATAATACTACTGTATAATCTTTTCTCATTCCATATAAAACTTCAACATTATACATTGTATAAGAAAGCCCTTCAATCACCTCACCTTCATATAAGTCAAAAGCATTTATTAAATAGTCGTTAAGAATATTAAGTATATAGTCCTCATCCAAATAATCAGCATCTTGATCTACATTCCACTCCATCAAAAATCACCTCTGTTTCCTGTATTTCTTATCAAAATAAAAATGTACATTACTACTCGGATATCTATCAACAAATTGTTCTGCTACATTTTTACAACTTGCACAAGGTTCGAGAGAAGTATAAATATCTACATGGATTTCTTGAAAATAAGTTACTGGTAACCCAATAGTATTAATATCAACAAAGCAATAATGATTAATTACATCCGAAAAATACTCTAAAATTTTATATTCTGAATCAGCTTTCCTGTAAAAAGCGCCAAGACCTCCTATTTCATTTTGAGAATTTACCTTTAAAGGTGTAAAAACAGATTTGTGCATTTTTGGTCTTAGAGCGAATGGACTATCCAAACTATGTATAACCTCTACCAATTCCGCTCTGGTGTCTATAATCATCGTTTCATCGAATACAGGTTCTGTGTTCGTACTATTAATACCGCTGCTAGAATAGACATACCTAATTGGTCTAATTATCTTACCTTTTCTGTTCTTTATTTTTAGCATGCCTACAGCAATATTCCCACCAAATAAAAGTGTATTTCTTGTAAAATTGATTATTGATACTTCCATATATAACTGGTTTACAAATGACTCGAAATTCACATACTTTTGCCGAAGTGCAAGCCCAGTTGGACTTCTAAAATAAAAATCGCTCCCTAAATTCCCCATATTTTTCTCCCTTACTAAATCTTCAGTTTCAATTTTTACTTGAACATTCCGAGAATGTTCAATACCTTCTTATGTCATACGAAGGACCAAACTATTACCTTTTTTCGTTTTTTAAAAATGCTGTAAGTGAACTTCCAAATCCCAATAATATCGTTACCTTTGTCCCATTTTTTCTTTAATAAGAATATATTCGTTTCAATTAAATAAATTCCTGCCTAAACTGTCCATAGTTTATAAAAAAATGCCGACCCATATAGAGCTGACTCGATTTAAAATGTGCCCTTAATTCAAAACATTAACTCCGACTACTCCATCGAATGCCACTCGTTCATATTCGCCAGGCTGAATCTCAATCCGCAACTCATGAGTTATCGGATCGACGTAATGAACACAGCCTGTAATGTCGTGAGTAAATCCTTCATCCCATACGGTTAGCTTTACCGCATGATTGTATTCTGTTGCGTATGCTATACGCAGGTCGAACTCTTCCGTCTGATTTTCGTCTAATATTGGCTTAGATGTCCGAGCTTGATCCTTTTAAACATCTCGCTGGTCATTTCGAATGCCAGCGGTATGAAAGAAGCCGACTGCCATTTCATTTTGCCACGGTCACGTATTGTCATTTTGAATCATCTCCTTCGTTATTATTTCACACGAACATTCATTCCTATTGTCGAGGACTGACGCGCTTTTTTACTTCTGCTTCCCTTCCAAGGTCTCTCAAGTCAATTCTGACTGTAGCATGATTTATTTCGTGCCCATCATAAGTTAGGAATAAATGCTCATCCTCAAAATCACCGGTAATTTCCATATACTCTTTCAATAATTCAATTGTAGGTTCTGTTATTGGTACTATTCGTGCTTTTCTAGTCTTTGTGTCCATTGCTTCAAGAAATATTTCACCCTTATCCAGTTTTACGTTCTCCCGTTTCATTGCACAAAGTTCAGAAATTCGAACAAGTGTATCTAAAAGCACATAAATGATTACTTTATTTCTGAAACCGGTGTATGTTGAATCGTCAATGACTTCCATCATCTTCATAACTTCTTGGGGTGTGAATGATTCTAAGGTATCTTAAGGTGTTTTGATCGGCTTGAAGTCTTCATGGATTGGCTCATTAATCCATTCTTTTGTATGAAAACACATTAGTAAAAAAGCCATGTTAAAATAAACCCTCCATATTCTTATTTTTTTTTTTTGAAGGGCGTAAATGTACTATGTCGTTACTTTAACTGATTATGCAGTTTGTTGTTTAGATGGAGCGATTGTATAGCCTTTCTTTTTTAGGTATTCGATCATTTTTAATTCTTTGTTATTTTTTTGTTTTTCTTCAAGGTAATTTGAGCCTAGTTCATGATAAGGTTCTCCTGTTTTTAAGATGTTGTAAGCAATCGTTAAAAGTAAATGAGCAGAAGCGATTCGTCCCTTCATTTTTCCCTGTCGTTTGGAAATCCTTTTTCGATGTGAAGCTATTCGATTATTTTGCCTTGATGTCGCTAATACACACTCTACGGCCATTGTTTTCAAAGCTTTGTTACCTTGTGTGGTTTTGCTCGTTTTTTTTTTACCAGCACTTTCGTAATTTCCGGGACTCACACCAGCCCAAGAGGCAAGATGTTTTGCCGACTTAAATACGGACATATCCACGCCCATCTCTGCAATAAAAGTAGCTGCGGCAGCTTTGTTCACACCAGGTATACCATCCAATAATTCTACTTCCTTACGATAAGGGGACAGAAGTTGATCAATTTGTTTTTCCAATTCTTCTATGGCTTTTTCTAAATAACCCATATGCTCCCAATGGTAACGCAACATATCACGATGATGGCGGCGAATACGACCATTAATTGCACTGGCAATGTCAGTAATACTTGCTTTTGTTCGCCAATCCACCATTTTTCGAAGACCATCAGTCTCTATTTTTTCACCGTTTAGAATCGCTTCAAGGATACGGCGTCCCGATACACCAAAAATGTCTGATAGAACGGATGTTAGCTTGATATTAGCATCTTGAAGAATTTTGTGAATGCGATTCTGCTCTGATGTGCGATGATGAATCAATTTTTTTCGATAACGAGTAAGATCTCGTAAATCACGAATATCCTCTGGTGGTACAAAATTGCTTTCAATAAGTCCACATCTTAGAAGCTTGGCAAGCCATTCGGCATCTTTTACATCAGTTTTACGCCCTGGAACATTTTTGACATGCCTGGCATTGGCAAGAACAAGGTGAAATGATCCTTCGAGTATATTCCATATTGGTTTCCAGTAGACTCCGGTACTTTCCATCACAACATCGGATACCTGAAGGGTAACTAGCCAATCACTTAAAGCCAAGAGTCCCGTTGTTGTAGTTGAAAACGTTTCAATAGAGGTTTTTGGCTTTTTATCTAATGGACCAAATAACACACAGGCTACTACTGTTTCTTGGTGTACATCTAGGCCAGCACACCGTTCAATCATTGCTTCCATAGGAGAATCACCTCAAAAAAAGATTAACAATACATATGACAGGAGATTTGTTACAAAAATTTTTGTATACGTACTAGCAGTACACTAAATGGTTCTTCAATCCTGTCACAACCAGTTTCTTATACAGGGTATCTTCCTTAAGATCCACCAAAAAAGGTTCAGCCTGGTTGTATTGTTATCATCCATTATTGTCAATGGGTTAATGAGTTAGACTCTATATTGAGTTTGCGTTTTCGTAGTAGATGGTGGCGGCGAGGAGCGCCGCCATAGGAGTTTCTTATGACAGTATCTAATGAACGCTCTCATATTACGAATACGAATATTAACTGTCATAGGAGAAAGTTCTTTGTCATAAAGCATAGCCTATATATCCTTGAAAATCTTCCGTTGTGACGTTCTCATTCGTCATTTCTTCACCAAGAAAC
Organism: Peribacillus simplex; assembly: GCF_001578185.1. Classification (NCBI taxonomy): domain Bacteria; kingdom Bacillati; phylum Bacillota; class Bacilli; order Caryophanales; family Bacillaceae; genus Peribacillus; species Peribacillus simplex. The sequence continues at coordinate 74,852 of NZ_CP011009.1, forward strand.
TCCTTGAGATAGGCATAGTTATTGTAGTACTCATCAAGAGTTCTAGAGGCTAATCCCTCTGTTTTCTTAGCAGTCATAAATTTATCAAACATCTCATCCAATGTTAAGATGTTTGAATCAGCCTTGGATTTCTTTTTGCTACCTTCTCTAATCTTACCTAATTTAGGCTTAACCTTTGTTTGCATAAAAATAACCTCCAATAAATAATTATTTGGAGGTTGAAGGAAACGTTCTCTACAGTCTCGGCAACAGTCCCTCTACAGTCTTGCCAATAAATGGGAGTGAGACTGTGAAGGAATAAGTAAAAACAATAATCAAGTTAAAATTGCTAGAACCCTTGATAGACTTGAATAGTTGGCGGGACTGCGTGGGAATCGAACCCACCAGACCTGGCACGCAGGTCTCAAGCAGTTTTGAAGACTGTGGAGGACACCAATTGTCAAATCAGCTTCATTTTTAGTAATATCAAGGGGTCTCGGCAGTCAGTCTCTTGATAAGTGATTTAGGCCATTTGCCCTCAACCTCTACAGTCTCAATGTGGCAATATCCCCCCCCTAGAAGAAGGTGCTAAATTTTAGTATGATTTTCAATGAAAACACCCATTAGCTTAATAAGAACACTATACTGCTTTTTATGTCACTAATCGACAACAGCTACCCCGACGACTTTATCGAATGCCACCCTTTTAAATTCCCCGGTTTATCTTCACGCGTAGCTGCTTCGTTAATGGATCGACGTAATGCGCCTTACCCGTTATTACCTGATGCTGAGATTTGCTTTACAGCGGAATTAACTTTTGTTTTATGGATAATGGTTCATTTGTTTTAATATAGAAGCTTTTAGAAACACACCATTTTACGAGATATCCTATCCTATTGTATATCTCGTAAATCTACATCTCGGACTTTGAGTTATTACAAAAAACCTAAGTTCGATAATATATAGTTATTTGAATGAAGCCAATAACTCCTTTCCTCAATCAAAATCACTTTAGTAGTGATGATAATTTTTGCTCGACCCACTTACTCATACTGATTCCTTCTTTTTCAGCTAACTCTGTCATACTTTCTAATAGATCAATAGGTAATTCCAAACTAGTTTTTCGATAGGAACTCCGAAAAATCAGATGACCCTCTTCATTGTAGATGTCTCCTTTTATTAAAAATGGCAAGATATCAGCTGCAAAGAAACCCTTTGTCGTTAATGGCCTTTCCCCTGCCCGAATGAAGAGTACTATCGTTTTATCTTGTTCCCTCAATCGTATGTTTTCCATTCCCCATGTTTCATATAAATAGTCCACGAATGGATAAAATACAACGGTATCCTTCGGAATTTCTAGCTCTACATAGCCTTTATACTCCAAAGTGGATTGGTGAATAGGATAGACCGGCATTAACTGATACTCCCTTACCCCTTCTTCAAATGGTAACCATTTTTGAATATTGGGTAAGTAAAAACCCCATTCATTGTCCTTATTCCGTATAACACGTGCTTCAGGAACCTTGCTTGAATGAAATTTCTGAAATAAGACAATATCGTGACTAGGATAATAATACTCAAATCGTTTTGGGCGTTGAGATTCAGATGGTTTCAGTAATCCGGCGGCTTCCTCATATGCTGTTTCAGATATGACATAGATCGTCCTCTCATCACCATAAGGGAAGGCCTCAGCTTTTATTGAACCATCTTGTATATACTTATAAACACTTTGTACAGATAATCCCAATTTCTTTGCAACCTCATTAGGGCTCATACCAGTAGGGAAAGATTGCTTTTCATATACTAATCGGTCCACTTCCGCTTTTTCATATCGTGCCTCTTTATGCAGTCGATGGGGGTCCTGAATCTTCATGATTTTCTTCTGCTTTCCATAATGGTAGACCGTTGCCTTGGATACTCCGAGTAAATCAGCGACTTCTTTTTGTGTATACCATTCCACTTTATCCCCCTCCCATCCTTCTTGAAGATCCGTTCCTGCTATGGGAACATCCCGTTGGTTCCTATTCGTCAATTCCTCATGATACAAGACTGCTTCCGCCTGGCCAAATTTTACACGATATTGGAGACGTGGGTGTTTGATCACTTCCAAAATCACGCCTTCTTTTTTTTCAAATTGTTTAAAGTAGTAAAAACTCTCTGGATCTTCTTCTTCCGTACATGTTTGGAGAACATAAACCGATTCCCCCATTTCATAGGATGCAGTCCGTATGTTTTTTTCATGGTTTAGTTTATTCATAATTTGTCTATTCACCCTTTATTATTTTATTGCTATATGTATATATATATCAGGATTAACTATTCATTCATATATCTATTATAATACATAGTATTGACTTAAATAAGTATAATTCTAAATTCCTCTTATATAATCATTATATATTCAATATTTGAATTCTATAATATTATTATAATTTTTGAATCTAATTATAGACTAATTATACTTGACCTAAATAAAGATAGGATTTATTTAGGTCTTTCATAATTAATTAAATCTTGGAATTTGTTATAATGTAATAAAGAATTTATTACAAGGGTTCTAATTAATATAGACTTGATCTAATAGATAGGTACATTACGAAAGTGAGGGCTATAGGTATGCATGAACTGATAGAAAAAACAAAAGAGCTTCAGATCCGTGCATGGAAAAAAAGTCTTTCAGACATTTCTATCCACACCTTACAAGAACGAGTAGATACGGCAGAAAAGGATGGGCATCATTCTTTTTCAGACTTTAGCGATATAGACATGCTGCAGTGGTTTCTTCAACGGCGAGAGCATTTAAACCAACAACATGAAAAGTCTACCCGCACCGTCCAAGCCTATGAGCGAGAGCTTCTTCAATTTATTGAACAATTACTCACTTATTCAGTGGATATCTATGTAGACTTGGAAAAAGTTGTAGAGGGTTCCCTCTTTAAATCGCTATCTACCCGGCACATTCGAAGATATCAGGAATGGTTATCGGAAAAAAGTCCCTATGTCTTAACAAAAGGAGGTTATTCCGTTGCCACCTTATCCAGAAAGACAACCATCATTAAGAGTTTTTTGACATTCCTGTTCGAATCAGGTTATATCAGTGAACCGATTCATGAAGGCTTCTTTAAGATCAATATTCGTAAGGATGATCGGCCGAACCGTGACTTGGGGCCAAAGGAAGTCATTCAGCTACTTGATTACTTCAGGGAAATCAACCACCCCATCGTTTTTTCGATCATTCATATCCTCACGATGACAGGCATGCGTAATGAAGAGTTTACAAGACTCCGAGTCAAGGATCTTCAATACGATTCCATTACCAGCACGTACTTTTTAGAGGTCCTTGGTAAAGGAAATAAAAGAAGGCAAATCCCATTGAAAGAAAAAGGAATGAATAGTATTCGCATGTTCCGTTCAGCTAGGGGCGTCGACGATCTAGATGCAGCAGAAGGAGACGACCCGCTCTTTACGACCAATACTGGCCGTGCCTACTCTCCCTCTTATTTGTCTCAATACATTACAAAAGCCATTAAAGAGAGTGGATTGCCTTTTTTGAAGTTTCGTTCCTCTTCCATTGGTCCTCATACCTTTAGGCATGCTTTTGCCATCATTTCTCACTTAAATGGAGTGGATGTCTATCAGATTATGAAGAGTCTGGGCCATGAGCAGCTATCCACTACAGAAATTTATTTGGAGAAGGTTTTTGAAAAAGAACGCCATGCGATTCATTTGTGGAAACCAGAAGTGTTTGGAGAGTATATATAATAGAAGAAACTCGTCATAATTTGAGAAGTTTTTGCTGAATTTTTGGACTCTAATTAACTTAAAAGATCCATACTGGTTTAAAGATTGAAGATATGAAAAATGGTCAAGATTTAATAAAAGATATTTCCATACATAGATCTAATTCATGTATGTTTACTTAGCTTCTTCTTTTATAAATAAAAAGATTAAAAGAGGGAGAACAATTCATCTGGATGACTTGTTCTCCCTCTTTTTTAGAATAATCCCGATTGTATTCCAGAGCCTAGCATGAATTTGCTGCATATCTTCATCTCTATATTTTTAAATTGTTATAAAACCGACCTTCGGTAAAGACCCAATAAGCTTAAATGCTCAATGAATCTCGAACCCCTTTATAAAGCCTTTATGTTCTCTTGGATGATTCTTGCGATAGCTTTAAAATCATACTTATGGTTGACGACATCTACAACAAAATCCTGTTCTTCTTCTATTCCCATAAGCCATTGATAATGATTGATTTTCAGAAACATAATAAGTGAAGCAAGAGCTGTCCTCTTGTTAGCGTTGTGGAACGCATGATTTTTTGAAATGGATTCGAATAAGGCTGCAGCCTTTTCATGAATAGATGGGTAAGCATCATTCTCGAAAACAGTTTGTCTGGGTCTGTTCACTGCAGAATCAAGGAGACCGGTATCTTTCACACCGATTTGTTCACTAGGAGAATAAATTTTTATTTGAATGGCATTGATAGCAATAATCTGATTAGTGGAAAGATAGATAATATCCAACTTATCTATCCACCAATCCCTTGAATGCTTCGTCATGTTCTTTAATAACATCTGATAACATTTCCATAAATTCTGCATCTACACCTTTAGGTAATTTCACATTTTTATTTTTCCTTAATATGATTTCTTCACCCTTGAATTCAACCTCTAATTCGTCTCCAAAAGCTAAATTTGCAGTTTTCAACATTTCAACTGGAAACGTAATTCCCAAGCTATTTCCGACTTTAGTTAATTTCCTAATGGCCATTATTCATTCCTCCTTCAAAAAAAGTTATAATTGTTATTACTATTATAACATTAGTCATTATTGTTTATACTACTTTATCTTAAATGTTGTTATTTTTAGCCTGCGATCATTCGAACATCCATTTTTTTACTCATTTCTTATTTTTTAATCTTATTCTATAAAAACCGTTCATAAAAGTGTACTTTTACGAACGGGTGTAACAATGCAATACCGCCCATTCGGAAATTTATTAGCTTTAAATGGCGCTCAACCATTTTTATTAAATACAACATCTTCCTTTTTTAGATATTATCAAAATAATAGATCTACTGATTTTGTCAATTTTAGTCTCTTCAGCCTATCAGCCTGGGATCACTTTATCATACCAAGGGTTTTTGCTCGTATTTCCAAATGAAATCCTTGACAATGTAAGCGCTTTCTTTTATGATGATAATAGGTTGGATGGCATGCGTGGCCGTCATAGTATCTGGCGTAGGTGGGGCCATACCCGGAACAGTACATAGTAGAAATCCCCTATTTTATGCAACAACTATCTTCTTCCGAATAGGGAACAGGATTCATCAATCATGTTATTTAAACTCTGTATTCGGTCAAATTCAGGGTTTCCCTAGCTTGAAAGCTCCCCTTAAGATCCCTTCAAATATGTATGCTAGTTTTATTGTAGAACGAGGAGGTACTTTATGGAGAACAAAAAAAGTTCCCTTTACGATGAATTACCGTTAGAATTATTGGCAGGATTTTATTATGAAATAAATAAGAACATTGAAAAAGGGATCTTGTCTGGTGCTATGTATCATGAAATTAGATTAATGGAACGAACAGCGTTAAAAAGGGGTATCTCACTTGAATACCTACATGACAAGTCTGCTTGTATAATTGAAGCCGAGAAACTACTAAGAGAAACAACCCTGCAACCCTAAGAAGTCCAATGATATTTTTTAGTCTACCCTAGGGGAGGCCAATACCTGGAACAGTATATAGAATAAATCCCCTTTTTATTAACCCTCTTGGCTACCAAAGGGTTGTTTTGGTGCTAACCTACAGCTTTTTACTTACGTGGAAACAAGAAGATTAGAACAAGTAGAAATGACCCTGTACCAGCTTCTTTACTGCCGATACAAGGGCACTGGCAATAGTTGCTTTTTGATTTAACCGTTAGGTTATCACTACTATGAAATATGTATGTTCGCTCTTCTTATTGAACTCCCTCAGTTTGATACAAATATCTCTCGAATGCTCACTTATTCGCAGGATTTCATAACCCTTGTAATTGGATTTCCGGGTAATTGAAATGAGAACAGATCATTTTGGCTTCGTGAAGGCATAGTTAAATAAAGGAGCCAGCTACCACTCCATATTTTACCATATAATGCACATCTCCACGCCGCCCCTGGAGGCTATCCCTCCCATGTCTTAACGGGTCAATTGCCCTCTCATTCCTTCGTATGCCTATCCAAGGGGTTGGAGGCCAGTTATGCTAACCTTATGGGTCACAGTGCCCTTTTGTTCAAGAAACCTGGTACTCCGTACATATTTGAAATCCTACGAATAAGACAACATTCAAAATAAAGTTAACTATTTTAAAATGATACATTCTATATAACTAATGTTTTTATTTCTATGCTGCTAAAGGGATTGATACTTGGACTTTATTTGGACAATAAGACTCGTTTCGTCGTGCTATTCCTACAAAAATCCTTGCTAGTTTTCCTATCAGTTTCATGATTGACTTCATTTTCTTTATCTTCTTTACCTTTACATTATGGGAATGGACGGCTTTAAACTCAGGGTTATTCATCACAAGGCTCATAGTTGCTAAGTAAAGGAATCGTCGTAGTCTTGACCTTCCACGCTTTGAAATGACAATCTGACCTTTCCATTTGCCTGAACTTGCTTCAGCTAGATGTAATCCCGCATGCCGTAATAGAGAGTTTCCGTGAGAGAAACCACTTAGATCTCCTGATTCACCCAGTATCCCGGCTAATGAAATTTCACTTATTCCTTTAATCATAAGTAGTTTTTTTGCAAATGGTATTTTGTAGAGAACTTCTTTAACTTGTTGTTCAACTCTTTCGAGTTGTTTTACAGCGAGGTCATATTCCTCTAATAATTGTTTACTCTTTACCACCTTCGGCAGTAAGGACTTTGTTTTGTTTCGCAAACTCATCCAATGATACCTAGCCTTATATGAAGTTCGTGTTCCTCAGACCGGAGGTTTGCCGCTTGCTTCCTTAAGATTCCACGTCACCGTGGACACCCTTGCATTAAGCTAACCACTACTACTGCCTTCATGATTCGGGACTTTCACCCTATAGATTGCACCCATGCCGGGCGCACAAAAAAAGGTTGCCTCAGCAACCCTCCCTAATTAAGTAAGTACCGGTTGGTTAGTTGTAGAAGAAAAACTAACATTTGATATTGACTTATTTGAAGCCTTTATCTGAACAAGTTCAAACAACAGGCAGCTACTTTACATAATTAAAATTTCTAGGAATCAGCAAAAAACCCACCTCATGGTGACGTGGGTTTAGAATATAAGGTTATCTTTTTACTTTTGTGGCACCTTCATACACAGAATTAACTATTATATCGTGATTTCTCCTGAATCAGGTCCTAAGTAATTCTTTAGAAGAAGTATTCCAAACTTAAACTCAAAAGAAAATACAATGTGGCTGACAATACAAAAGCGAGGACTGTACCTTCACCAGCACGTGCTAGATATAGTTTAACGCTACTTGATTGATATTTAGCAAACTTTAGCTTCTGCACATATTCTAAAACAATAAAAATCGAGGCGACTGTAATAAAAATAGCGAGAATGCTACTCATTACTGTGAGCAAACTTTTAGTAGGATGAAATTTGAATTAAATCTGAAAACCTTAAAACGGCTGCCCCGGCAAGTCCTTATCATGCTATTACTCGGCTTAACGATCGTTAACTTTGATTGGATTAAAATAGAATGAGGTGGGTTAACCCTACCTCTGCCTTTAGGCAAGAATTTATGACCTTCTGTATTTTAAATCAAATAGGTAAATGTAAGCCAAAATGAATTTAATTTCGCTGTAGAGCGTTTCTCAGCATCACATTATTTAAAAAAGTAGTGTTTTTGTCTGGTAAAAGGTATATTTTCACTTTCAGTTAGGTTTGCGATTAGCTTTTATTTATAACCTGACGCTACCCCGAAGAGAAACAAAGTCGCTATACTACCTGCCGATAGTATAGCGACTTTTGGAAATTGAAAGATATTGAATTGTTTATACTGCGAGTTAACGAAGAAGTTAGCAGGGTAAAACAATTTATCATTTCAGTTTATTAATTTCGGATTAGGTAATCAAATGCGCCAAGAGATGCGTTTGCTCCTGATCCCATTGAAATAATGATTTGTTTGTATGGGTTATTTGTACAGTCGCCTGCAGCAAATACGCCAGGTACGTTTGTAGAACCGTGCTTATCTGTAACGATTTCACCAAATGGAGTGCGTTCAACGGTGTCGCCTAGCCAATCTGTATTTGGTACAAGACCGATTTGAACGAATACACCTTGTAATTCGATGTGATGAACTTCTCCAGTTTCACGATCGATGTAAGAAATACCTTCTACTTGGTCAGTTCCAGTAATTTCTTTTGTTTGAACGTTCCTTAATACAGTTACGTTAGGTAAACTGTAAAGACGTTTTTGTAATACATCATCAGCTTTTAGTTCTGGCATGAACTCAAGAACAGTTACGTGTTTTACGATACCTGCTAAGTCAATTGCTGCTTCAATACCAGAGTTACCACCGCCGATAACTGCTACGTCTTTTCCTTCGAATAAAGGACCATCACAGTGTGGGCAGTATGCTACACCTTTATTTTTGAATTCATCTTCACCTGGTACACCAACATTACGCCAACGAGCACCTGTTGCAACGATTACACTCTTACTCTTTAGAACCGCACCGTTTTCAAGCTCTACTTCGATTAAGTCTTTCTTTTCTAAACGCTTCGCACGTTGTAAGTTCATTACGTCGATGTCGTAATCTTTTGCGTGTTCTTCAAGGCTTGCTACAAGCTTAGGACCTTCAGTGTGTTTTACACTGATGAAGTTCTCGATACCCATTGTATCCATTACTTGGCCACCAAAGCGCTCAGCAACAATACCTGTGCGAATACCCTTACGTGCTGCGTAAATTGCCGCACTTGCACCAGCTGGACCGCCACCAACAACAAGAACATCGTATGGATCTTTATCCATGAATTCTGATGCATCTGGACTGCTACCCAGTTTCGCAAGGATTTCTTCAAGTGTAATACGACCACTTCCGAATGATTCACCATTTAAGTAAACAGTTGGTACTGCCATGATGCCTTTGTTTTCTACTTCTTCTTTGAATGAAGCGCCATCAATCATCGTATGTGTAATATCAAGGTTAAGAACGCTCATTAAATTCAGTGCTTGCACAACATCTGGACAGTTATGACAGCTTAGGCTGATATAAGATTCAAAGCGATATTCACCTTGAATGCTTTTAATTTGATCAATTACTTTTTCCTCAACTTTTGGAGCTCTTCCACTAACTTGTAGTAAAGCTAATACTAGTGAATTAAATTCGTGTCCTAGGGGGATACCTGCAAATGTTACTCCAGTATCTTCACCGACACGATTTACACTAAAGCTTGGAGTTCTTTCTAATTCTGTTTTTTCTACTTTGATTTTTGATGACATAGTTGCTAATTCATCTACTAGACCTAGCATGTCTTTAGATGTGTCATCAGATCCTGCACTAACTTTAAGTAGTATATCGCCTTCAATCAGTTGAAGATATTGGGCTAATTGTGCTTTGATATCTGCATCTAGTACCATTTTCATTTTACTCCTTAAATTTTACTTCTTAGATTTTACCTACAAGGTCAAGGCTTGGCTTAAGTGTTGCAGCACCTTCTTGCCATTTAGCTGGGCAAACCTCGCCTGGGTTGTTTCGAACATATTGTGATGCCTTAATTTTGTTAACAAGGATGCTTGCATCGCGACCGATATCGTCTGCATTAATTTCAACAGATTGGATAACACCGTCTGGATCGATAATAAATGTACCACGAGCAGCAAGACCTTCTGATTCAATTAACACGTTGAAGTTACTAGAGATTGTACGTGTAGGATCACCGATCATAATGTATTCAATTTTACCGATAGTTTCTGAGCTATCATGCCATGCTTTATGTGTAAAATGAGTATCTGTTGAAACAGAATATACTTCAACTCCTAAATCTTTTAGAGTTGCGTATTGATTTTGTAAATCTTCAAGCTCAGTTGGGCATACGAATGTGAAGTCTGCTGGATAAAAGCAAATGACACTCCACTTACCTTTTAGGTTTTCTTCTGTAACCTCGATAAAATCACCATTATGGTAAGCTGTTGCATTGAACGGTTTTACTTCTGTTCCAATTAGTAACATAATTAAATTCCTCCTAAGTTTGAATTTTTCGAATTATTAATGGCTTACTTAGTACATATAGTAAATTCTTAATTAACTACAATATTTATAGTTAGATATTAATTTTTATTTAATAGTTTTGTTTCATATAGGTAAATACACAACTTTATCAAAAGAAGACTAAAATCTTTGCAGTTTATTATAGCCATAAGCTCTCTTAAACACTTTTAAGAGAAATCACATTTCTTAAGATCGACAATTTTAGTTTTATATTTTATTTTATAACCAAACCAAATACATACAAATAAAATGACACTAATATATGTCGTGAATAAGTCAGCCCATGAAATCTCCATTTTCATAATGCTCTCATATTCTTGCCCCACTATAATAATTATGCATAATATAATTGAAACAATAGGAGCGAAGGGAAACCACTTAGCTTTATAAGGGAGATTACTAATATGTCCTCCTTGTACTATATAAGCTTTGCGAAATCGATAATGACTTAATGCAATACCTATCCAGGCTAGAAAGCCAGAAAGACCAGAAGAGTTTAATAACCACATAAATACTTTTCCTTCACCAAAAAAGGAAGAAAGAAAAGCAAGCATACCTACTAAGGAGGTAACAAGTAAAGCATTGATTGGTACACCATTTTTATTTAATTTCATGAGTGATTTTGGAGCTTTTCCCTCTTTGGCTAAAGACCATAACATTCGAGTAGATGCATACATCCCAGAATTGGCAGCTGATAGAATAGATGTTAATATCACAGCATTCATTACTGACGCAGCAAATACAAGACCAGATTTCTCAAAGACTATTGTAAAAGGACTCATTGAGACATTTTCAATATTGACATTCATTAAATAAGGGTGTGTATATGGAATGAGCAACCCAATTACAAAAATAGAACAAATATAGAAAAGTAAAATTCTCCAAAAGACTTGCTTGATGGCTTTAGGTATATTTTTTTTAGGATCCTTACTCTCTCCAGCTGCAACTCCAATTAACTCTGTTCCTTGAAAAGAAAATCCTGCAATCATAAAAACCGATAGGATACTAAAACCATTAGATGGAAAGGGAGCTTCATCTATGGTGAAATTTTTAAAACCAATAAATTCTCCACCTATAATTCCAATTATGGTAAGTAGTCCTATTAATAAAAAAACTATAATTATTATTACTTTAATTAGCGAGAACCAGAACTCAGCTTCTCCAAATGACTGTGTAGAAAAGTAATTAAGTAATAATATTATGGTTAAGAAAATAGCACTCCATACAATTCCCGGAACAGATGGGAACCAAAATTTCATTATAATAGCAGAAGCAGACAACTCGACTGCTATTGTAATAGCCCACGTAAACCAATAATTCCAACCAAGAGCGAATCCAAGAGCTGGATCTACGAATCTAGAAGCATATGTACTAAATGATCCTGAATCGGGTAAGAATGTGGCCATCTCACCCAAGCTCATCATAAGTAAATAAACCATTATTCCAATTAAAGTAAAGGAAATTAAGGCTCCACCGGGTCCTGCCATTTGAATAGACGTACCACTAGAAATAAACAAACCTGTTCCGATTGATCCACCAATAGCAATCATAGTAAGATGTCTTGTTTCTAATGTTTTTTTTAATGTGTTTGTGGGATGTTCATTGGTTTTATGGATTGCATTGTCTGCACTCGAAGTTACAGTTGCTCTTTCAGAACTCATAATTTCCCCCGTATAGAGATAACATAAACCTTTAGAGATTAGATAAAAATAATATGAATCTCTTTAAAAAATTATTAAAACAGTCTAAATCAATACAGAACAAATCTGTATATATTGGAACACTCTGAATTTTACAGAGGCTACTAGAAGGCCGGAGGGAATAAAATTCTGCTCTCCGGCTCTAAAGATGTCCAGCTTATTTAAAACTTAAACTCCAACTAAATCCTTGCTGTTTTCATAAATTTCTCCCATAGTTTCATGAGAAATATTTTTAGCTAGATCTTCTTGGGAGGCGTAACTGAAAACTACAACCGTACGACGAGAATCATTCTTTAATGGTGTTACCCTATGCAATGTAGTACCAGCTTTCATAAAGTAACAGTGGTCTTGAGGGACATAGAGACTTTTAATTTCACGATTTTCTAAAACTTCCTTCAGTCCAGATTCTGGGTTTTCTTTATCCCAAACAGTGTCAGGTACATACTCAACTAGAGCACCTTCACCTTCATTAGGAGCTTCAATAACCCAAATTAAAGCGAATGTATAATCATCCCAATGCCATCCGTGTGTATCACCTGTTTTTTGCTGATTATTAATGATAAATTCTTCTGGCTTATATGGGATACGATGAACCGGTTCATCGTTGTTCAAAAATGTTAAGAAATTTAAAATCACTTCAGATTTAAAGAACGATGGGATCAATTTCCCATTTTCAGCAATACTATCCTGACTTACTACATTGAAGTTACGAGGTGTATTACCTGTGGCTTTAATAGTAATATCACGACGTTTTGCATTTTCTGAAAGAAGATATTTTGCTTCAGCAGACATAGCTGCAATTAAAGGTTGAGGCAACATATCATTCATCATTGCTAATCCTTCATTTTTAAACCTCTCTTGAAGTACTAATAAGTAATCTTTTGTAAGTGAGTTGATGTGATTTTCCACAATTGTGTCAAATTGTTTTTGAAACGTCATAATAAATCTCTCCTATTTTTCGAATAAATATAGTTTATTTATCATCAATTACTTTAATAGCATGTAAACCATTGCTACTTTGTACAGAAAGTCCTAAGTCAATGCAGTAATTTAAGTAGTCTGTAATATCTTTTGTAATAACTTCTCCTGGTAAAAGAACAGGTATACCTGGTGGTGTGACTAGTACTGACTCAGCAGCTACTCTCCCAATGGTTTCATTTAAGTCTACATATTTGACTTTTGAAAAGTATGCTTCCCTAGGAGTCATGGCTAATATAGGTAGTGTCAATGCTCTTATAGCACCTTTACTCTTTGCAATTCGTTCAAGATCAACTAGTATCGATCCGTCCTTAAATCGACTGGCTAATGAACTTAATGCTTGTATCAATTGTTCAATGTCAAATTCATCATGACCAATTGTAATAATAAAAAGTATATTATTCACATCTGAAAGCTCAACTTCAATTCTATAGTCGTTTCTCAGAAAATTTTCAACTTCTCTTCCTGTTACGCCCCATTTAGTAACATTTATGCACAGTTTGGTTTCATCTAAAGCAAAACTTGAGCTTGCTCCACTTAAATCTTCTGGTTTTAAGCAAGATAAGCCGTATATTTGATTGATAGCATTTCTTGCAGTACGAGAAAGCGTTATGGCACGATCTAATAGTTGTTCGCCATTTATTGCTAGTTGTTTACGAGCAGCGTCTATGGAAGCCATCAATATATAAGATGCACTTGTAGTGGTAATTAAAGAAAAGTTCTCTTTTACTCTATCTAAATTTATTAATCCCTCACGAACATTAATAATACTGGTTTGAGTAAAAGAACCGCCCATTTTATGCATACTTGAAGAAGCTATATCTGCTCCAGCTTCCATGGCCGATATAGGTAATTCTTTATGAAAATGTACATGTGATCCTTGAGCTTCATCTACAATTACAGGAATTCCTTTTGAATGAACATATTTTATGATTGCTTGCAAGTCTGTTACAACCCCATAATAAGTAGGATTGATTATACAAACTCCTTTAGTATCTGGATGTTCTTCCAAAGCTTTTTTAATGTTTTCTAGACTAATTCCATGACAAATTCCATATATAGAATCAATTTCAGGAGAAATAAAAATGGGTATTGCTCCAGATAGAATGAGTCCACTGACAATAGAAGCATGAACATTTCTAGGTACAATAATTTTATCCCCAGGATTACAAATACTCATAATCATGACCACATTAGCACTACTAGTACCTTGAACACTGAAAAGAGTATAATCTGCTCCAAAAGCTTCTGCAGCCAACTTCTGTGCTTCATGAATAATACCAGTTGGGTGACGCAAATAATCTAGAGGGGGGATTCCTACTAAATCGAAATCTAATGTGTTTTGTCCTAAAAATGTTTTAAATTCATCATCCAGGCCTTTTCCTTTTATATGACCAGGGGTATGCATCTGTAGATAATTACCATCTATATAGTTTCTCACCCCTGTAATTAATGGAGTGTCATATTGTTTACTCGTATTTGGTATTAAAGCTTGTTGTGAAATTTGCAAATTCTCACCTCGCCAAATCATTATGGTATGTTTCAAAAGTTATTTAAACCGTTAGTTAACAGATTCCATTTGTATAGATGGAAAATTAGTTATTTTGACAATTCTTCTAATCTTTTTATGTGGTGTTTTACATATTTTTTTGCGCTTTCTTCTATTTCCTCATCTGTTACATTATGCTCGGCACCATATAGAGCAAATGTAGGTAAGAATTTCATACCAGTATAAAGACAGGATGCTTGAAAAGGTTTTGTTAACTCACTCATTGTATACTCATTAGCCTCACCAGCTTGATATTCATGTTCTAATACACCTGCAGAGATGGCTAAACTAAATTCTTTTCCATGAAGTTTATCTCCCTTTGATCCGTAGGCAAATCCATATGTTAAAACATCATCAAACCATTTTTTTAATAATGGCGGAGAACTATACCAATAGAAGGGAAATTGGAAAATATAACGATCATGATTTACTAGCAACTTTTGTTCATGTTCAATGTCAAAATTCCAATCTGGATATTGTTTATACAGTTCATGTACTGTAAAATATTCAGGGTATTTTTTTAGTTCTTCTAACCAACGTTTATTAATACGTGATTCTTCAATATTTGGGTGCGCAACAATTACCAGATTCTTCATAAAAAAACTCCCTTTACCTTAAAATCATTTTTTTCCACATTTGTTAGTATGTATGATATAAAATTAAATTAAAAGTAGGTACTTAAAAGTGTTTTAGGTACTTTTAAGTACCTATAAGGAGGTAATTTATGGAAAAGTATAATTTTCCCATTGAAGCAACTCTTGAAATAGTGGGTGGGAAATGGAAGGTAGTCATATTATGTATTTTAATGAATGGAAAGAAGAGAACCAGCGAACTTAAACGTGCAATGCCTGATATTACGCAAAAAATGCTAACACAACAATTAAGGGAATTGGAGGCTGATGGAATTATTAATCGCACTGTTTATAATCAAATTCCACCAAAAGTGGAATATTCATTAAGTGACTATGGGAAATCATTGAATAATGTACTGGATTGTATGTGTGAATGGGGACAAAATCATATTAAAAGAAGCTAAATAAGTAGGGAAATTTTATTGAATATCCCTTTGAATTATCAATTAAAGTTTCATCACATAATTAAGATAGTTAATAATCTAAATAGATTATTAAAATTTAGACCTTTTAAAATACATAGTTGACATTAATAGTAAAAATATCATATATTTTCTAATGTGGCTTTTTCAGCACTTTAATGTATTTCATGAGAATAAAGGAAAATAAGGATTGCTAGGCTAAAAATCAATAAAATTTATTCTAATTTGAAGAGGTGTTTGTTTGTGAATGTAAAAGAAAAAATGCAATTAGGAAAAACTTATTGTGGCTTCGATGATGAATTAGTGAAGTCAAGGGAGCATGCAAAACGGCTAACACGGCTATATAATTTAACTACAGATGCTGATTGGAATAAGCGCAATGTCCTATTAGATGAATTGTTAGGAAAACGAGGTTTTAATACGGTTATTGAGCCTAATTTCCGTTGTGAGTTTGGTTATAATATTGAGGTTGGAGACAATTTTTTTGCAAACTTCGATTGTATTATTTTAGATTGTGGTAAAATAACGATTGGTAACAATGTTTGGCTTGGACCGAGAGTTCAAATTTATGCTGTAAATCATGCAACTGATCCACAAGCTAGAAAAGAAGGTTTCGAGATAGCTGCACCTGTTAATATTGCTAACAACGTTTGGGTTGGAGGAAATACAGTAATCAATATGGGGGTTTCTATTGGTGAAAATAGTATTATTGGTTCAGGAAGTGTTGTGACAAAAGATATTCCAGCTAATGTTATTGCGGTGGGCAATCCCTGTAGAGTAATTAAAACGATAGGATAATTTTTTGGTATAGCCATAGGATGAATATACATTTAATATATTAGACCTGTAAAAAGAATCCTATATATCCTTTAGGATTCTTTTTCTTCCGAAGAGTCAACAACTTTTGTATGAACTTTCTATATCATTTGATGTTAAAACTAGATTTTTTAGTATGGTTGTTTACTAAAGCTTCTCCAGCACTTACCCCTACAATGACAGTGTTTTGTTTTGCTATGTCCTTTAATATTATGTCATAAGTCAGCTCCACTTTTTTTCATATTATACTGCAAATAAAACGGATTCCCTCTGTTGAAATAGATTACATTATATTTCTCAAGTAGTTCTGGTTTGTCGAATTCTATATCATTAAAATCAACCTTCTTAAATCCATACCCTAAAAGGTCTTCTTTTGCTTTCATTGCGAATCTATTATTTTGTTTTTTTATGAGAAGCTGTAGTAATAATTGTTGCTTTTAGCTTACTAAATCTCTATCAATTAGTTGGCAAAAATTGTTACTTAATTAAATCTGTAAAAAATCCATTAAAAGTTAATAAAATCTTAGTCATTCAAATCAACCTCTTTTATTTAATATACTTTTATATGTTCCCAGTAAAACCCTTTAGTGCCATACCTCAGCATCCCTCCTTATTGAAGTAAAGCACCCGTTTGTCAATATCGGTTTACTTTTCCCCATTTTCATCGGAGTAAAAATCCCCATTTCTATCGGTTACTCAGTCAAACTGGCAGGGATTATTCCTGCTTTTTTCTTTTCTTTGAGACGATAAGATTCCCCTTTTATATTAAAAGTGACGGAGTGATGAAGGAGACGATCTAGAATCGCTGTGGCTAACACATCATCACCAAATACTTTTCCCCATTCAATAAATGATTTATTAGATGTTAGAATCATCGCTCCATTTTCATATCTTTTGGATACTACTTGAAAAAATATATTGGCGGTAAGTTCATCAAAAGGAAAATACCCTAGCTCATCGACGATCAGTAAACGGGGGCGGCTCCATTTGTTAACTAATCGGTTGATCGTCCCTTTAGATTCTGCCTTTCGGCATTCTGATACCACTTCATCTGCTGTTAAAAATAAGGCCGTATATCCTTGAGTGAGAGCCTCTATAGCGAAGGATATGGCCAAATGAGTTTTTCCTACACCCGGCGGACCTAATAGAATCCTATTTTCACCGTTTGCAATGTACCGACAAGTTAAGGTTTCCTTTACACGCTGCTCACTTACACTAGGTTGAAACGTATAGTCAAAATCATAGATAGTCTTCGTGTAAGGAAGCTTAGCACTCTTCATTCTCTTGGATAAGAGATTCGACTGTCTAGCTTCAGATTCTTTCAAAACAAGCGTGTGTAAAAAATCAAAATATGATACATTATTTTTAGAAGCGTTCTCTAGAAGATCATCTAATTGATTGGCAGTTTCCTGCCAACCAAGATTCTCTAGCTGCTCTTCGAGTTGGTTTTTCATACTGAATCACCTTCTTCCAGAGCTGCATAAGAAGCTAGAGAACGTGTTTCGACAATAGGAGCAGGGGCATGTACAGAATCTTTGGCCGCCAAACCAGAGGGATTCTTATGTTCCTGCTCTTTATCTATTTTGTGCAATCCTTCATAATGTTCTAGTTTAATATGAACATTCGTTTTCCCCGTTAAAATAGGATGTTGAGCAATGCATTCTTGTTCGTCATAGATTTCAATTTGATGATCCAATGTGACTTTCACTTTTACTTTTTGACCTGCATATCGAAAAGGAACAGAATACTTTTTACCTAAATAAGAGATAAAACAATCCCGGCTTACTTCACGTATCTCCCAATGACTAGTCGGAAATAGTGACTTAGTTCCCCAAGCTTGAAGAAACCTTTGCTCGTGGTTCATTAGTCGTTTGATTCTTCTTTTGATTGGCTGTGTGATCCAGCCAATTACGGATATCATGATTTAAAGCGTACAATGTTGGTTCATGCTTTCTTTGGAAGAAATTATTCTTTAGATACAGAACCGTTCTTTCCACTTTTCCTTTGGTTTGAGGACGATGAGGTTTACACGCTTTTGGAACAATTCCATAATAGGCTAGAAAATCCTCAAAAGTTCGATTAAAACGAATCTCTACCGGGCTATGCTTCGTGACGACTGTTTTCATATTGTCGTAGAGGATCTGTTCCGGCAGCCCATTAAAGTAGGCAAAGGCATTCATATGGCATTTCATCAGTGTTTCTAATTTCATATCCGTTGTAAACTCCACATATTTCATTCTGGAATAACTTAAAATCATGATGAATGCATACACTTTTTGAAGCTTACCATTCACCTCATACATTCCTACTTCCGCCCAATCCATCTGAGCTTGCTTTCCCGGTGGAGTTTCAAATCTTACTGTAGCTTGTTTTTTCGGCTGAACCCGATAGGGTTTAACAAACTCTCGAAGAATCGTTGTTTTCCCCTCATAACCCATAGCCTGAATTTCTTCAAAAAGGACCATACAATTTGTCGTTCCTTCTTGAATTCTTTGAAGAACATAAGGCTTAAATGCTCCTAATTTACTCTCCCTAACCTTTCGCATAGTTGATTGAGGTACTTGATCTTCCTTTATGTATTTACTGACTGTTTTTCGATCAAACCCCGTTTCCTCGGCAATAGCTGTTTTTGTCCATCCTTTTTGATGTAATTCTCTAATCATAAAAAATTCCCCAGTCTTCAGCATCGTCTCAAACACTCCAACTCTATTAAGTGATGAGATGATTATCTGTTATTTTTGGGGAACTTTAAACCGTTGATATTGGGTATTTTAGCACCGATGATGACACCCGTTTAACAAACACCACCTCTTCTATTGCACATATTCATATTAAATATGAGATTATACAGCGTATGAAAATTTATCTATATTTGTAAATTTAATAAAATATATGAAAAAATATGTTTTTCTGTCTTTTTCTGTATGTTCATGTAGTTCCTATTGTAAATTAAAGATACGTTCTTGCTAGAGAGAATGTATGAGAGCGCGCTTAACAACGCTTTAAGTGGATCTGTGAAAAATTATTAGGGGAGGCTATATATTGGCAAGCTATGAATACCACAATTTTTCTAGTGAAGTGAGAGAAAAATTAAGACCATTGTATAAGTCAAATAACTACAGAGGAATAATCGGAATCTTGTATGACTACTTTATAATTGGATTATCTATATTTTTAGGAGAATACAGTATATGGTTTTATTTACTATCTGTATTTATAATTGGATCTAGACAAAGAGCTTTAGCAACAATACTTCATGATGCTTCACATCTATGTTTGTCTAAAAGCCGAAAGCTGAATTACATATTAGGAACGTACTTTTCAGGCTATCTGATTGGACAAGAATTTAATATATATAAAGATTCCCATGTTAAAGGACATCACACCCATTTAGGAGATCCAAATAAAGATCCTGATTATCAATACCATATAGATGCAGGGTTGTATAAGTTACGAAATAGCAATCATTTTCTCATTAAATATGTATTAAGACCCTTATTTTTATTAAACATTCTGAGCTACGCTTATTACGTTTTTAAATACAGAATGTTACAATTAAAACAATATCCTAATCAATTTACTGCTATGGCAGTAATGTGGATTACAATTATTGGTGTACTAGCATACTTTGACTCTTTAAAATATCTCCTTCTTTATTGGATTATTCCGTATTTCACGTCTTTTATGGTTATTGGCTGGTTTATTGAAATAGCAGAGCACTATCCATTAGTATTAGATAATAAAAAGAGTATTAAAATGACCCGTAATAGATATAGTCATTGGATTGAAGCTTTCTTTCTAAGTATTCATGCAGAAAATTACCATTTGACTCATCATCTTCAAGCTAGTATTCCTTATTGGAATATTGCCAAAGCACATAAAATTATGATGAAGGATAAAATGTATAGAGAACTAAATAAAAAAATGGGAGGGGTTTTTATTTCTTCTAACTCTAATCCACCATTAATTTTCGATTTAATCAAGAATAACAAACTACCTATTATAAAAGCATCAAGGAAAAGCGCATGAAAAACACATACACTCTAGGCATATTTTTAGCCTTAGGAGCAGCAATTTTAAATGGTACCGTAGGAATACTTAGCAAAGGTTTATTTTCAAGTGATTTAACGCCAGCAGCTGTCTCATTTTATAAATGTTTTATTGCTTTTGGTGTCCTTTCCATTTTTACTGTTTTCAATTCTGATTTCAGAAAAAATATCATTCTATTAACGAAAAATATTAAGGCTATTGCTCTTTGCTCCTTTTTAGGAATATTTGTTTTATATTTTTTCGAAACCACTGCTTATAACTATGCTGTTGTACCTTTTGTCGTGTTTCTTCTACTAGGTTCATCTGTTTTAACAACTTTTGTGTTTAGTTCTTTATTATTAAAGGAAAAAAAGAACAAGTTAAAGTATGTAGGATTATTCTTATTGATAATAGGCTTAATAATAATGGCATTTGCACAGGGGGCTACTGGAGGTCTTTCAACGGGAGCAATTCTTGCTGGTGTTGCAGGTGTTGGTTATGGTTTATTTTTAGTGTTAACAAAAAAATTCTCTTTAAATGGCGGTTTATCATTAATTTGGTATTTCATGTTATTTGGGGTATTTTATTTGTTTATTCCTTTCTATAGAGAAGGAATAGTTGCACCAGAAGTAAGTTCAGTTCCATCCTTAGTAGCATTAGCAATCTTTCCTACTATAGGAGGCTTTTACTGTACAACGAGAGCCCTTAACTATTTAGAAGCTAATAAAGTTCAGTTCTTAGAATTAAGCGAACCTATATTTGCCACTATATTTGCTTTTATTGTCCTTAGGGAATTTGTACAAGGAATAGAATGGTTAGGAGCCATTTTAATTTTAATTGCTATTTACAGCTCTGAGTACTCACCCAAACCAAAAGCAAAGGCAGAGAACTAAATCAACATCAATCAAAATTATAAAGAGATATAGACTAAACAAATATCTGGTATAAAAAAATTAGTAAACTGTATATTAATATAAACATAGTTAATTCAACATAAAACAAGAGGGGGTTAAACTCAGCCTTGAACTGATTTAGGCGAAAAAAGATGGGGAGAGCATAAAAACTCATTCAAATCATTAATGTACATAATACAGAATATAGGCAATCAATAAACACTGAAGAAATATTATTTCAAGCCTATTGGTTTAGTTCCTGTGCTCACTCTATGGAACTGAATACCGAAACAAAAAAGTTAAGTTTCGTGAGTTAACATTTAAAAAACAAGTTTCAATGTTAGTATCTTATAAATTTAATTTCAATTAATAACTGAGGGTAAACCTATTACAGGGTTTGCTCTTCTTTTAGTGGCCTGATTAACCTTACGGGTAACCCCCATAATGAGGCATCTCCTTCCTTTACCATATCATGAACAGTGTACAGTAAGCAAAGACCATCAAAAAGTAGTGATACGCCACATCAGGAGTAATTATACAGAAGAATCAGGTCATCTGCGTCATCACAAGGATGTAAAACCTATATTGCGAAAACGTAAATAAACAATAGAGAGTGTATTCGAAGATGCAAAAGAAAAGCATGATATGCGTTGGACTACTTTAAGGGGACTTAAAAAATTGTCGATGCAGGCGATGCTTACTTTCGCTGCCATGAATGTAAAGAAGATAGCCAATTTCATGGCAAGGTCCAATAATGGCTTAATAAAGTGGGCTCGTAGAGGCCCAATCTCTTAATCTTGAGCAAAATTCAAAGGGAATTCAAAAGGGGTCCGGAATTAAAACATTCCGAACCCCTTTGTCTACAAACTGAACAACTCATTTAGTTTTTGAGTTGTCATGTAGTTATTTCCAATTCATCATTTTTATTAAGAAAAAAGAGGTGCCGCCTGCACATACCCCTGTCAAGTAGACAATAAAAAAAGAGTATTTTAAGCTGTGGCCTTTTCTCAATATTCAATCAGGGAAAGGCCGTTTCTGAATGTACCCCTTATATGCCTTAGAATATACCCGAACTTACCTTTTTTAAGTACTCATTTATAGCCGTTAGAGCTTCTTTTGCTCCACCTGCTTTTTTAAAGCTATTGCTCAACTTCTTAGCATTTTCCCGATAAGCAGGATTGGACAATACCTGTCGAACGGATTCTTGTAGCTTGAATCGTCTACACTTATCTGGACAGATATTTTAGGACAGCTACACTTAACTTATTACAGATAAGGGGCACTCAAAATGACGAAAAGAGATCGCCGTACATTCACTTCCGAATTTAAAAAACAGATGATTCAACTCTATCAAAACGGAAAAACACGAAAGGCTCTTATTGAAGAATATGAACTTAACCATTGGGGATAGAAAACGTTGTAATTCTTGTGCAAAAAGTGTCAGTTCACTGAAGGTGATAGGATTCATAAAAAAACACCATCCTTTCTCGCAAACTATTTACGATAAGCATAGCGTTTTTTTATTTTAGAAGGTATTGTTTTAACTTAAGTTGATGGGCATGCGGCTGTACCCCATTTTGGACACAAATTAACCGATTCCCTGTACCTTAAGGAATCGGATATTTATTTTACTGCTTTTTTATGGAGTTTTTATCTCGTAATGATCTACTTAGTTTATTTTGATTGATCATGAGGAACTGTTACAGTAGCTGTATGGGTTGTAACATTCCCTGTGTTGTCCTTAGCAGTGTATGTCACAGTGTATATACGTCCATTTCCCCTTCCCAGTCTATCTGCACGAAGTTCAAAGGAGTCAGTGGACCCACTAATAGGTTTATTATAATTTGCATTCTGAATATCATCAGATTGAAGTGTTTCATTGCTGGTAATGGATGTTAACACTACTAAATTGATTCCTGATGTATCATCAGAAGCATTAATTGTAGCTGTAATCGGAACCATTTTATGATTAGGCGGCCATATTGTTGTTTTGTCTAAACTGATGTTTAGCACAGGAGCTGTCTTATCTAGTTTAATTGTTTTTGTATTAAATTGTTCGGTATTTCCAGCGTTGTCTACGCTCCAATAGGTTAGAGTGTGAACTCCTTCAGCAGAAATCTTGATTTCATTTCCACTATGTGTGGAACCATTATCTAGTTGATAATAAGTGGAAGCAATACCAGATCCGCCATCATTATCAGTTGCAGTTAAGTCAACGGTAACATCTTTATTCACCCAATCTTTTGGTGCGTTATCAGTTGTAACAGGTACCGTCTTGTCAATTTTCACAGTAGTGGTATGTTGTGTCTCTTCATTTCCGGCGTTGTCTACGCTCCAATAGGTTAGAGTGTGGACTCCTTCAGCAGAAATCTTGATTTCATTTCCACTATGTGTGGAACCATTATCTAGTTGATAATAAGTGGAAGCAATACCAGATCCGCCATCATTATCAGTTGCAGTTAAGTCAACGGTAACATCTTTATTCACCCAATCTTTTGGTGCGTTATCGGTTGTAACAGGTGAAGTTGTGTCATCAAGTTTGATAAAGGTGATTCTTGCATATCCATTCCCTGTTTTACCTGTTTTCGTCTCGCCAGATGGAGAAGGCATGGATTGGTTTCCTGCAATGGTCTTACCATCGGAAACCCCACCAATATAACTCGATCCGCCGCCACCATAACTATATAGGTTTTTGCTTTCACCATGATAGCCTCCATACCAACCGCCACCACCAGCACCTGAATCAATAAAGGGAACAGATTCCCCTCGTCCGAAGCTGTATCCATTTGTTTGAGTAGCCGTTTTATTGTTGCCATACGAAGGTCCGCCAGTATAACCGCCAGCATAACCGCCATCCTCCATATCAAACTTTCCACCGTAATCTACACCGCCACCGCCGCCGGCTACTATTAAAACGGCAGATTTGTCATTACTTAGACTTGCAAGCAATCCATCCGCCGTGGCGATATGGGTAGCACCACCGCCAGCAGATCCGGAACGATCGTTTCCACCACCACCGTTATAGCCGCCATTTGTGATACTTGGAGTATTTGCACCTTGTCCTCCGACGACGACACTGATGGTTTCGCCTTTGGTTAAACTGACTTCTCCTTCTGCGTAACCACCTAGACCGCCTTGATGGTAGGTGAAGGATAAGTTCAAGGTATCATTTCCGCCTTGTGCACCCCAAGTATCGAGCTTGTATGTTCCAGTGTAAGGAACAGTAAAACTTTGAACGTTACCTGTGTATTGAAAATCCCACGAATTTGAATCTGCATATGCACTTGAATTGCTTATTAATGGTGTTCCTCCCAATGAAATCCCTACGGATAAAACTAAACATAATAGTGTCTTTTTGGTAAATATTTTTGAAATTCTTTTCAAACCATTCTTTTGTTTTTGTAACCACTGGCTAGTCAGAATACATCAACCTCTCTATCTAGTTTTAAATTGTTATTAAAACAAAACTATTTTTTATGGTTGTTCAAATCCAAACAGTTTAAATTTTTAGACCCAATTAGCGAAACTTTATACATCAGTGAAAAAACATAGCGCTTACGCTACTTAGCTTATGTGGAATATATTCTAATGGTGCCTATCCCCATGATAATTACACATAACTGAAGAGCCTGATTTGGTATGCCTATTTTCCCATCACTTGCTAGTTTTGAAAAAAGGATCATTTCGTATTTAGTAATTTACTTTGTTAGCTTGATGGGCATAATACGTATAAAACTGGATCATAGGGATACATTTTTTACTAAACGTTATTTTTCGGTGATATTTGTAACATAAACGTTCAATATTGTTACGATACAAATAATCTTTAGCGTGAATTTTATATTAGTACGTTGGCTGCAACCCTTTAAGCTATTTTGATGTTTCTGAAATTCTGAAAGATCGTAGAATTTCGGTTCATCCGACAACCATGATGCGTTGAGTCTATGAATATGGCAGTCCGATCTAACAAATACGGAAAAAGGAACGGATTCTGTTGCAAACTTTAAAAACATCGCAAAATATTGAATATGTCAAACATTCTTTTGTATAGTATCTAGCGTTTATTCTAAATAATTGTATTTTAATTCCATATTCTTATGAGTGCTTAAAACTTTGCAACAGAAACCAATCTATTCTAGATGGTTCTTCGTGTAATTCGAATGGAAGACATGGCATCATTACCCATATAGGTAGAACCTAAATTATCATTTGTTACTAATGTTGTGGAACGTCCTGCAAAGTTCGCATCTGAGTAACCTATGACATCATAAGGTCCAACAATCTTAATAGAACTCACTGCATCATTCATATTAATATCTTTAAAGTTCGTAACACTACTTGTCAATTGCTTAGAGGTCCCTGAAAAGTTAGCATCCGTGTAAATATAGACTCCTTCTGGCGCTAATGGAAAACTCGGGTTTGATATCACTTCATAGTCAATTATTGCTTCTGATACATAAGCTTTTCCTGCAATATTCCCTGTATCTAAAGGTATTACAATAGATCCCATATAATCATCCGCATCTGATGGATCATAATCCTTTACTTCCAGCCACAATCGAGGATTAATATTAGACACTGCGATATGAAGTGTATTTGTAGGCTCTGAAAAAGTAGTATTTGCGGTTTTTTGGTCACCACCAAAAATGACGGTGTGTGGTACATTTAAAGCCGCATCTGCTTTCATCCACACTTTTTCACTTATATATCTCTTTTTACTCAATGGATATGTATCCATACTAATATATATATCAGGTAGATTACTGCTAGGGTCTTTATAAGCCAGAGGGGTGACAGACTTGAGTGTCACTTTATGTGTCCAATAGGGATTGTACACATATTCATGAGAAAATGTCCCTAATCCATTAAAGTCAATATCAAACAAATAAGCTGGATCCGTGAAAAAGATTCCCTTTCCTATCGTTCCATCTTGATCTTCATCAGACCAATTCCAAGGAGCGTTTGCATTTCCGGTGCCTCCGGCTCTTGTATTTGGAAAAACACCAAACGATTGAAACGGCGTATTGTTATAGTGGAATTTTTTCTCCCATAATTCATCTATTGGCAAGATTCCATAATTATAAGTATGTTGCCACAATGGTGAAAATTGAGGAGGCTGTCCGGGATATGAAGGCTCTCCGAATTTATAAACAATCCCATCATTGCCAGTATCTTCTTTACCAGTAAAAGCACTCACACTATGCCCGTAATCGCCAATCAGATCACCACTAGCACTTATAAAAATTTCCGGATGGGTTACTTCAGAGAAACGGACTGTAGTACTTTCGATTCCAGCATATCCTGGCTGCACATTAGGATCCTTTAAACGATACCGTAGGAAATCACTATGATGTATTGTTTCCATAGCCACAGAAACACCATAACTTCCATCTTTTCGAACCGCCAGCATGATTCCTTCTAAGTCATTTTCGTGGTCCTCTGCTTTAGAGTACCCTTCATCACGTGCATGATAAAAATAATATCCTAAAAAGAGATGTGTCTTCGTTTCTTGAACAGAAGCATATACATATGGGATTTGAGGAACTACTCCTATTGTTTCCCATTGGTCTGCCATGTTCCAGTTCCCATCTGCATTAAATTTTGCAATTAAATCCACTACTCCATTTGCATAATCTGACCCTGTATTTATATCTTGATAAATAACAGGGGCATATCTTGTAATATAGTCCCAGTAAGGTTTTCCATCTGTACTTAAACGATCGAATAAAGGACTGTGACCGTTCATCGCTTGTGTCTGTGCACATTCTGTTGAATTTGAAGAATTTTCATTAAAGTTCATAGGTAATCCTCCTTTATAAATATGGTATGATTTTCTGAACAAATATCTCTTAGCGTACAGTAAAGGGGTTAAATCGTGTTCAAAATGTGTCTAAACGTACAAAATCCAGAAAATAATTTGGTAAAGCCTACTAGTAATAGTAAAAAATATAAATCCTTCTTTCTAATATTGATCGTATTTTTATCTCGTCATTTAAAGGGGATATTTAGGAGTAATAAATGGCATATCTCTTACTTTTATGGCGGACGAGAAATACAAGTAAAAAAGTCACATCTAATTGCGCCTGTCAAACGTGTTAGAAATGAATTCCTCTGTAAATATTCAACAAATATTTCCAATTTCCTCTAATTTTAATAGCGATTATTAATTGAAGTTAAAATTCATAAAAACAAGAAACATCTCTAACAATAGAGATGTTTCTTGTTTTTATGAAAGTATTAACCGTATGACAGTTGCTTTTTGAAAGAATCCAAAAGTCACTTTTATAGACGATTATAAAAAGCGCTTAGAGTAGTAAAATTAAAGTTTTTTATGTCGGATTTTGCTTAGAGAGGTACCGTCACATGCCCATCAAGTTAATATTTTTATGTCCCCCAAAGTGAAAAAATCTGAGTTTTGTTTAGCTAGTAACTAAAATTTCCATTTTGGGGGGTAATTTATTTTCTTAGCTTGATGGCTATGTGGTAGGACCCCTACTATTATTAAACTAAGAATAGAGGATTCATTTATGTATAGAAAATGCAGAGGAGCATTCACGATTCTTGTTTAACATGAAAAATTTTCTTATTCAGTCTAGGGATATACATAACTAGAAAACCAGATCTACCCATACTAAAGACGATGAAGGCGAGCCATAAGCCATGATTGTCCCAGATGGGGGTCGTAGTGACTTGCACAATAATATACGCAATCAACGCGTAAATCATAGAGTTTCGAACCGGTGCAATTTCAGTCGCTCCCGTAAAGACACCGTAAATGACGAGTCCGAAACAGGCTGCAAATGGGAAAATAATTAGCCAAGCTCCATATATATTCGAAAGCTCAATTACTCTCGGTAAATTTGTGAAGAGTTCAATAATCTGTTCTTGAAATAGTCCATAGGCGCAAGCAATGAAGAAGGCGGATAGAATTGACCATTGCCAGGACAAGGTGAGCGTTTTTTTATATAATTTTTCGTTATTTGAACCAATCGCTTTACCTACGAAAATGCTGGAAGCATTTGCAAACCCATCAAAGAAGTAAGCCATAATATAATGAATTTGAATCAATACAGCATTTGCAGCCAATTGTTCTGTACCAAAAGAAGCACCTTTTGCTGTAAACAAGTTAAAAACGGCTAATAAACAAATCGTTCGAATAAATAAATCCCGGTTAACGATAAACATCTTTTTCATAGAATGTGAATCTATAAGCGTTCCCACAGCTGGCATTTTCCATTGAATCGGTGATGCCTTCAATAATAGGAGTAAGCCAATTAAGAAAGCTGTGATTTCTGCGATTAAAGTTGCCATAGCCACCCCTTTTACGGCCAAAGAAAAGACATGAACAAACAAAATGGCAAGAACAATATTTAGAACATTCATGAACACTTGTAAAAATAAAGAAATTTTAATCTTCGACATGCCCATCAACCAACCAAGAATTACATAATTCATCAAAGTGAAGGGAGCTCCCCAAATTCGAATTCGAAAATATTCCGCTGCAAATTTGCTAACATCGGAATCAGGGGCGATCAGTTTCAAAGCCGCATATTCAATCGGCCATTGTAGGAGGATAAAACAAAGACCTACAATTACAGCTAATAAAAAAGGGCGAAACAAAGCAAGTGCTCCTTGAGCTTGATTGTTTGCCCCATTAGCTTGAGCGGTAAACGCAGACGTGCTAACTCGTAAAAAACCGAATAACCAATATAAAGTATTAAAAATAATACTGCCTACTGCAACTCCTCCAATATACGCCGGATCTGGAAGCTGACCAACAACTGCTGTATCCACAGCCCCTAATAAAGGGGTTGTCATCGTTGAAATCGTTAAGGGGATGGCTAAAGCAAGGTATGTTCGATGATTCATCTTTTCCCTCCAATATGTTCCTCAGAAAAAATATAAACAAGAGCCTCGATTTTTAAGTTGAAATCGAGGCCTTCCAATCAATAAATATAAATTCTAGACTAAGTCTTGTTAATCCTCGTTGGAAGAGAACGAAAACGTGGATGCTCAGCAAGGATAGAACCTCTCATCTGTTTGACGACAGGATGTTCTGATGAAAAAAACTGATTTTTAGAATCGTAAAGCTCGATTAATTCTCCTTTTTCCAGTACACCCAAAGTATCCGCGATTGAATAGGCCGCTTTAATATCATGTGTAATAAAAAGATAAGATAAGCCGAAGTCTTTTTTTAACTCACTTAATAATTCTAAAATTAGTGTTTGATTAACCATATCCAGACTGCTTACGGATTCGTCTAAGACGATTAGCAGTGGCTTAAGAGAGATTGCTCTAGCAATATTAATTCTTTGCAATTGTCCACCGCTAAATTGGTGTGGGTATTTTTTTAAATCCTTCTCACTTAGGCCTACTCTTTCCAATAACTCAATAACGGTTCTTTTTTGTTCGGCTACGGTTAGTTTTTCATAGTTTTCTAATGGTTCGCCTATAATATGCTCGGCTGTCATTCGTGGATTGACAGATGAATACGAATCTTGAAAGACGACTTGTAGATCTCGGCGTATCTTTTGTCGAATAAGCTTATCAGCAGTATAAATATCATGCCCTTGAAACAGAACTTGTCCTTGCTGTGGACGTTCTAATCCAAGAATTACTTTTCCTAATGTGCTTTTTCCAGCTCCACTCGTCCCAAGTAGTCCTAAACATGTTCCTTCGTCAATAGAAAGGGAAATGTCAGTGAGGACTTTTTTTGAATGGTCTTTCCTTTTAAAAAACGTATGAGAATTATAGCTATGGGTTACTGCTTTTACTTGTAATAAACTCATTTGTTCTCCCCTCAAAGAATGCAATCCATATATCACAACATATGGGTGATAGGTTCTTCATGATTTAAGATAAGGCGGGAATTTAGCAGTTTCTTTGTATACTCATGCTGCGGATTATCAAATAATTCAAATACATTTGCAGTTTCTACCATTCTGCCATGTTGCATGACGACTACATCATCTGCCATTTCAGAAATGACTCCCAGATCATGAGAAATGAGTAAAATGGATGTTCCATATTCAGAACGAACTTTATCCAAGTGACGAAGTACTTGTAATTGGTTATGAACGTCGAGTGCAGTTGTCGGCTCATCAGCAATAATAACGGAAGGATTTAAACATGCGGCCATCGCAATCATCACGCGTTGAAGCATACCTCCACTCAATTGAAAAGGATAGCTTTTTAATAGTTTCGCGGGATCTGGCAGGTTTACATTTTGCATCGCATCGATGGCAAGCTCTTTTGCTTGTTTTTTATCCAATGAGGTATGAGACCTAATCGTTTCGATAAATTGATTGCCAATTGTAAAAACAGGCGTAAATGAATTCATCGGATTTTGCATAATAAAAGCAATATCCTTGCCACGAATTTCACGTATTTCTTTATCGTCTAAACCATTCAATTCTCGTCCTTGGAGTGTAATGCTACCTTCAATCGTCGTTGTTTTCCGATCAAGAAGCTGCAGAATGGACATACTCGTAACGGTTTTACCACTCCCACTTTCCCCAACAAGACCAAGTACCTTCCCTTTTTCCAGTTCAAAATTAATATCCTGAACGATGGTGGAAGCACCATCTTTTGTTCGTACCTGTACATGTAGATCGCTCACTTTTAATACATTCGATCGTTCTGTTCTCAATCTTCTCATTCCTTTTTATTAACGACGTTTGACTCCAAAACGTTCTGATAGCGCTTCGCCTAATAAATTAAAGGTGACAACAACGAGCATAATCATCAAACCTGGATATAGCATTAATTCTGGATTCGCCCGAATATACGATTTCCCTTCATTAATCATTGCTCCCCATTCTGGTGTAGGGGATTGCACACCTAAACCTAGAAAAGACATGGCGGATATATCCATGATGGCCCAGCCCATTTCTAATGTACCCATAACAGCGAGTGGAGGGAGAACATTTGGAACAATATGTTTCTTTATTATCTTCCATTGAGAAGAACCACTTATTTTAGCTGCCACTATATAGTTTTGTTCTTTCAGACTAAGTACCATACCTCGAAAAATTCTCGCGTAATACACCCATTGCACAAGCATCAATGCTAAGATGACTTGTTTAAGGCCAGGTCCCAATATACCAACAAGTCCAAGAATGAGCAAGAGATTAGGAAATGCCATAACACCATCACAAAGTCTCATTAGCACCTGGTCCACCCATCCACCTTTATAACCAGCAATGGTTCCAACAATCAAACCTAATCCTAAAGATGAAATAAAGATTAATGTGGCAAATCCTAACGAAATGCGGGCTCCATATAAGATGCGTGATAACGTGCATCTTCCTAAATAATCAGTTCCCAATGGATACTCAAAGGAAGAGGGCTGCAGTTTATTAGCTAAATTGACAGCAATAGGATCATTTGGTGCAATCCAAGGAGCCAAGATCGTGATGATAAATAGGAAGCTCAATATTATCGAACAAAGGACAATCACTTTCTGACTTCTCATCATAATGCGAAGACTTGTTATCATTGATGTTGCCCTCCTTTTCTGGAGATGCGCGGGTCGATAAACATTTGAATAAGGTCAACAATCAAGTTGCTAATAATGAATAGTCCCGCTGCTAAAAGCACATAGCATTGAATGACAGGAACATCCCGGTTAAAAATAGCTTCAATAAAATAACGACCAAATCCGGGCCAGGAAAAGACCGCTTCGACGATAATGGTTCCAGTCAGTAGCTTTCCTAAATTCATCCCTAGTCCAGTAATCATAGGGGATATGGCTATTCTCAATACATGTTTTCCCATAATGACTTTTTCATGAACCCCTCTTGTGCGAGTAAAAAGGATATAAGGTTCCTGTAAATTTTCAAGAACGCTAGCACGTAATAATCGAGTATACAGGGCTATTAATGGCAAAGCTAAAGTAACGGAAGGGAGAACCAAATGTTTCCAAGTCCCGATCCCTTCAACGGGGAATAGGTCGAGTTTAACAGAAAAGAAAAAGATCAATAAATAACCAAGCCAAAAAGAGGGGATGGATGCCCCGAAAAAAGAGAGAAGTCGACTAAAATGGTCAATACCACTGTTTTTCTTTATGCCTGCCAAAAAACCAAGAGGAACACTGACCAGGACCGCTAATATGATGCTACCTAAAGCTAACTGAATGGTCGCTGGCATTCGATAGGTTACCTCGTCCCAAACAGGTTTATTCGAAACATAAGATATGCCAAAATCAAATTGGCATATCTTAATGATAGAGTTTACATATTGAACATAGAGAGGTTGATCTAAGCCAAACTCATGTCTTTTCAGAGCCAACATCTCATCTGTGGGCTGGATATGTGCTGCCGATAAATATGCCTCGGCTGGGTCCACGGGTGAAAGGTGAATCATTCCAAACGTTAGAAGGATGGCCAAAATAAAGATGGGAATAATGGCCATAATTCGTTTCAAGATATAAGTGCCCATGAAAACCCTCCTGTAACTTACTACTCGATGCTAATTCCTGTGAATGGATGTTCATCCCGGTTAGCAGGGAATGTAAAATTAGATATATTTTTTTGATAAACAGCTATTTTCTTAATATAAGAAATAGGTACAATCGCTCCTTGGTCTTGTAATGATTCCAATATAGTTGAGTAAAGTTCTTGACGTTCCTTTTCATCTATTGTTTTAGGAACATCTGCAATTTGTTTTAACAACTTATCTCTGTTCGGATAAGATGAAATGGCCTCGTTAAATCCATATCCTTTTGAACCAACGATGTTTACGAAAGTATGGGGATCATATGGTGCGCCATAGTTACTAAAGAAATTCAATTCAAAATCATTAGCTTTAAATCTTTGTATTTGTACCGTAAGCTCAACTCCAACGATATTTAATTTAACACCTAGTGCCGCCCACTCAGATTGTAGTGTTTCCGCCATTGCTTTTTGAATTGATTCTGCAGAGTCGTACATTAACTCGATTTCAAGTGGTTTACCGTCTTTTTCACGAACGTTTTTTCCTTTTGGCAGCTTCCATCCTGCTTCATCTAATAAAGCTTTTGCTTTTTTAATATTATAATCAATCGGTGTTACATCAATGTCTGAAGCATAAGGGAAGTTTGTCGGTAAAATAAAATCTGCCTTCTCTTCCACCCCAGAAGTAACTCCGTCAACCATTGCTTTTTTATTAAATCCATATTGTAACGCTTGACGAACACGTAAATCTGATAGCTGTTCTTTCTTCGTATTCATAACTAGTTGTCTTGTCGCAACCGGATCAGAAATACTAGTCTTATAGCTACCTGTTTTTTCTAATTGTTTGAAAGTATCTAGACTGATAACGCCTTCACCATAAATAAGGTCTAAGTCACCTTTTTCAAAAGCAAGGACTCGGGTTTCAGCATCAGGAATGATCTTGATTTTTATTTTCTTTACTTTAGGGAGTTCACCCCAATAATTTTCATTACGTTTGAAAATAGCATATTCATCTGCTTTATATTCTTCCAAAATCCATGGACCTGTACCGACTGGTTTTGTAATACCTTTCGAAGTGTCACCATCTTTAGGGAATCCAGCATCACCTAAGAAACGGACTGGACGTACGACAGCTAACTCTTGAATAGTAGGATAATACGGCTCCTTTAATGTTAGTTTAAACGTATTTTGGTCAATTACTTCCGTATGATCTACTTTCGGAATAAACCCCAACCAACTATGTAAATCAACATTTTTCAATATAGCATCAAAGTTCTTTTTCACAATTTCAGCATTAAAGCTTGTACCGTCTGAAAACTTCACATCTTGACGTAGATTGAACGTATATTCCTTCCCATCCTTGGAAATTTCCCATGATTTTGCTAAATGCGGTTTCAGCTCGCCCCCATCTTGGTAGCTAACCAAAGGTTCATATACCATCGATTGAGCGAATAATTGAGAAGGATTATAGACATGCGGATTCAATTCACCTATATCCCTAGGCCAAGCAAAAGTAAGCATGTCTTTATTGTCTTTATTTGAAGTTGAATTTTCTTTTGATTCATTTGTACACCCAAGTAAAAGCGTTGATAAAATTAAAACGATTGCTGATATAAATAACACTTGTTTGCTGTTTCTTCTTTTTGACATAACATTGGTGCCTCCAGTACAATATTGAGAATCATTTTCAAGTGTAATGAGTAACTATATTATTGTCAATATAATGTCGAAATTCTCGAAAAATATAAATATGTCCATTTCTCCTGTTTATCCAACTACCCCTTTAGTTCTATAAGAAAAGGAGCTGTTTCCAGCCCCATATAGATGTAATGCACCCTTTTCGTTTAATTATGTGCTTGTTAGTAATCAGAAAGTTAACTAGTTATTTCCTTTAAGACTGTTTATTAAGAAATGAATAATGCCAACAATCAGAAAAATATAACCAAATCCAATTAACAATTCAGGATTATTCATTTGCGTAGTAAGCTCTTCTAATAGACCTTGAGCAAAACTTGAATAACCAATTGGATTTGAGTCAATATTTTAGACACTAAAAAGTTAAATCTTAAGCTGTATTCCTAATTCGATCTTCAATGGCTTGTGGGGTTTGATAGCCCAAGCTGCTGTGAATTCTTTTTCGGTTTTACCAACCTTCAATAAATTGGAACATCGCTAATTTAGCTGTTTGATAGTCTAGATATTGTACGTGGTTGACTTCTTCCTTTTTTAATAGGGCATGAAAGGATTCAATACAGGCATTATCGTACGGGCAACCTTTCTGACTAAAAGATTGCTTAATATGATAGTTTTGGATATGTTGAGTAAACTCACTGCTTGTATATTGTGAGCCAAGATCCGTATGAAGAACTAAGCCCTCCGGGGGCTTTTGTGATAAGTGTGCGTTATTGAAAGCTTTTATGACCAGTTCTGTCGTCATTGAACGAGAAAATGAATACCCTACTATTTTCTTAGAATGAAGGTCCAATACCGAAGCTAAATAACACCATCCGTCTTTTAACGTGTGGATATACGTAATATCTGCTACCCATTTCTCATTAATGGTTTAAGTAGTGAAGTCTCGTTTTAGCAAATTATACAATTGAATAACCTTTTCTTTAGATGGATAGGGACGGTGTTTTTTCTTGGTAATAGAACGAATTCTCGCCTTGCTCATTAAACGTTGAACACGCTTTAGACTGAGGGGAAACCCTTTGGTTAATAAGCTTTCATGAATCTTTGGAGCCCCACATCGTCCTTTGCTTTCCAGGTAAATAAGATGAATTTCCTTCGTTAGTTCTATGTTTTCCTGTTCGCGATTTGATACGACTATTTGAAGGGATTGATAATGGCTGCTTCTTGGGATTTCTAGTATTTCACACATCTTCTGTACGGGATATTGTTTCTTGTGTTCCTCAATAAATTCGGTAAGATCTGTCTCGGTTACTTTTTCGCGAATATGGCCATAGCCTTTTTTAAGATTTCAACTTCCTGCTTTAACCGAAGGTTTTCCTTCTGAATGGCGGCTAATCCCTTTGGAGTCATGGATTCTTCCCCTAAACCGATAGGAGTAAATTCTTTAATCCATTTATAAATGGTAACTTCTGATACGCCATATTCGCCGCTTAATTCTTTGACCGAATTACCCGAGTGATAAAGATCTACAATAGTTTTTTTGAATTCATTATTATATTTCTTACCTGTATTCTTACGTTTCAAGGCGGACACATCCTCTCAAAAATCATTGTAAGGACTTAACTAAAATGTGTCCATGAAACTATACTAACTCCAAAACCAAAGCTTAATAAACCAGCTATTATTGGTCCTAACCAAATTTTCTTATATAAATGAAATGCTAATATTCCTAATATCAACGCAAATAAAGGAAATATTAGATAAGTATAAACGTAAATACCCATCCCTATTTCATGAAAAAAATTTTCCATTTAATCTCTCCCTCTTTTTAATTCAATAATTAACTATTCTTGTCAAACGGTAAAATCCCTTTAAATTGAATTCCTTAATGAACTAAACTGCCCCGATAGTTCCATAATAAAAAGGCTGCCACAGCAACCCTCCCTATTGAAGTAAAGCACCCGTATTGAAGTAAAGTAACTGTTAGTTTAGTAAGGAATGTTAGTTTCCGGTTCCTTATTTAATTTCAATTTAATTTTTTATTTTAGTTACACCTCCTGAGAGGCGGGGATGGTGGCGGTTTTTTACCCGGCTCACTTGGAACTTCTGTAAAAATAGAAGTATCAAATGTCCCTATTTGAGTAATTTTTCCTAATTTTATATTTTTTGCCATTTTTTACAAAAAACATGTTATTATTCAAGTGTGCTTTTCCAAAATATGCTTTTAAAAGGAGTTAGGAAATGACATTTAATATTAAAGCGTAATTTTATTTCTCTACCCGTAAATTCTCCATGAAAAAGGATGAATTTTCGTAAAACATTCAAATAATCCTTTATGAAGGGAAGAAGGCCCATGGGAACTATGGATTCTAAATCTGTCGTGGAAAAAAAGGAGCAAAAAAGTCAATATCTTGATATTCGTGACATATGTAGCATAAATGGCTCTGCTAAATTTGACCCTAATACTAACATTACAACCTTAACAGAAGCAATAAATTCTCAAGCAGGTGCAATTGCTGGAAAAACTGCATTTGATATGAGACACGATTTTACTCTCGTAGCAGATATATACCTAGGATCTAAAGGCAGTGGAGCTGATGGTATTGCTATAGCGTTTCATAGAGGATCAATTGGTTTTATTGGTCAAATGGGCGGAGGCTTAGGGATTCTAGGAGCACCAAATGGGATAGGGTTTGAGATAGATACGTATTGGAAAGCCACTTCAGATGAAACAGGTGATTCATTTGGGCATGGACAAATGAATGGACCACATGCGGGATTTGTAAGTACAAATCGAAATACAAGCTACTTAACAGCCTTAGCGCCTATGCAAAGAATACCTGCACCGAATAGTAAGTGGAGGATTCTAACTATTAATTGGGATGCACGTAACAACAAGCTAACAGCAAGGCTTCAAGAGAAAAACAATGATGATACTACTAGATCTGCTAGTCCAAGATATCAAACATGGGAGTTATTAAATCCTGCATTTGATTTAAATCAGAAATACACTTTTGTTATCGGTTCAGCTACAGGGGCTGCTAATAACAAGCATCAGATCGGAGTTACTTTGTTTGAAGCATACTTTACAAAACCAACTATAGAGGCAAATCCTGTTGATATTGAAATAGGCACAGCATTTGATCCGTTAAACTATGAACCAATTGGACTTAAAGCAACTGATGAAATAGATGGAGATATAACAGATAAAATTACTGTAGAATTTAATAACGTAGATACATCTAAACCAGGTGCATATCGTGTCACATATAAAGTATTAAATAGTTATGAAGAAAGTGATGAAAAGACAATAGAAGTCGTAGTATATACGAAACCAACTATAGCTGCACATGATGTGGCGATTAAGAAAGACTTAGCATTTGATCCATTAAACTATGAACCAATTGAACTCAAAGCAACCGATCCAATAGATGGAGATATAACAGATAAAATTACTATAGAATCTAATAATGTTGATACCTCGAAACCGGGTAAATACCATGTCACATATAAAGTATTAAATAGTTATGAAAAAAGTGACGAAAATACAATAGAAGTTACTGTATATACAAAACCAACTATAGAGGCATATGATGTTGATATTGAAATAGGCACAGCATTTGATCCGTTAAACTATGAACCAATCGGACTCAAAGCAACCGATCCAATAGATGGAGATATATCAGATAAAGTTACTGTAGAATCTAATAATGTTGATACCTCAAAACCGGGTGAATACCATGTCACATATAAAGTATTAAATAGTTATGAAGAAAGTGACGAAAATACAATTATCGTTATGGTACCTGTTATTGATGATGGATGGGAGAATGGTGATCCGAAAGGATGGAAATTCTTCTCTGGTGAATCAATTACCCTAGAAGAAGATGAAGAAAATGCTCTAAATGGAAAA
Source organism: Peribacillus simplex (assembly GCF_001578185.1). NCBI lineage: Bacteria > Bacillati > Bacillota > Bacilli > Caryophanales > Bacillaceae > Peribacillus > Peribacillus simplex. Next base: position 113,077 of record NZ_CP011009.1, read on the forward strand.
TGGGTATTTTATTCAGATAAACATGTAGCCATATACAAACAAGTGGAATTGGAAAACAATATCTCTTATCAAATTACAATATATCTTAAACCAGAAGATGAAGGAACAGTGGCACACCATATTGTTAAAGTATCTTTAAAATCTGATCCTGCTAGTGGAGAAAGTCAAGAAATTCTAAATACAAGGTTACTTGGTGCGGAGCAAATACAAAAAGGATACAGAAAGTTAACAAGTAATCCATTTATACCAACAACAATTGAACCCTACAAAAAGCCAATAATAGTTATTGAAAACTTTTTAGCAGGATGGATAGGTGGAATTAAAATAATTGTAGAGCCTACAAAGTAAGAATTGTAAAATTTATTTAGTAATAGGCTTAGAAAACGTGCCTAAAAATATAAAAATTGGTTTTAATAAATATATTAAAAAAGAAGAAACACAGAGATTTATCACCTCTGTGTTTCTTCAAGTTTTCTCCCCCGTTAGCTCCATAAAAAAGAGCTGTCAAAGCAACTCCCTTATTGAAGTAGTCGAGTAGAAAGGAGCCTTCCTACCTTACGGTAAATTGTACTCCTCCCCCTCACAGAACCGTGCTTGCGCTATTAACGCACACGGCTCCTCCTAGTCATCGTTTACAGAAGGTAGCTAATCTCTTTTCTTAGTTCATAGATATTCACTTTGATTCTTGGTGAAGGCAGTGGATATTTACGGAGAAAGAGATTAAATTTATCCCATGTAAAGGACTTTCTTTGGCTTCTTCTGTTTAGCCATTTAAATAGTAAGTATTCGAGTCTCTCTTTGAAGCTGTTAACCATTTGTATGTTATCGGTCATACAATAATAGTTGTAATAACCTATGAGTGAGCGTTTAAATCTATCCATGATCGTATGAATATCTTTATTTCTATTAATCTTCAGCCATTCTTTAGATTCTTTTAGTTTACCTTGGACTTTCTTATTACTAGATTTCCGTTTCACTCGAAATTTCCCTTGTTTGCTTTTCCCGCAATAGTGAGTAAACCCTAGGAAATCAAAGGTATCCGGTTTATTACTCCCATCTCGCTTTGCATTATTTTCTGCAAACCTCCCAAAGGGTATAATTTTCGTTTTATCCTCGGCTATCTCTAAGTTAAACTTCTTCAATCTAAGCTTTACTGAATGGAAGAATTGCTGAGCTTCACTTTTATGTTGAAAACAACAAACAAAGTCATCTGCATATCTTACTATGTAGGCCTGCCCTTTACATTGTTTCCTAACCACTTTCTCAAACCATAAGTCGAGAACGTAATGGAGATATACATTCGCTAATATCGGAGATATTACTCCACCTTGCGGTGTACCGTTATCTGTTTTGTACTTCTTACCTTCCTCCATGTATCCACCTTTAAGAAACCTGCTGATTATTCTCTGTAGGTTAGGGTCGGAGACTCGGAGGTTCAAGAACTCCATCATCCACTTGTGGTCAACGTTGTCAAAGAAACCCTTGATATCTACATCCACTACATAACTTACTGATTTCTTTTCAATATAATGGTTTAGTATTTTCAGCGCATCATGGCAATTTCTATTAGGACGGAAACCAAATGAACAATCTAGGAAGTCATTTTCATAGATAGTATTTAGTATTTTTGTAATGCCTTTTTGTACAATTTTATCCTCATGTTCCGGTATCCCCAAAGGCCTTTTCTTGGTAGAATTGAGTTTTGGGATATACATCCTTCTTACTGGAACAGGGCGATAACTTTTGCTTTTAAGCCTACTTACTAAATCCTTTATATTTTCTTCCAAGTTTTCGCTGTATTGTTCTTTAGTCGTTCCGTTAACACCAGTCGCCTTTTTATTAGGTAGTTCATGATGACACTGTGTTAGCGATTGCTCATTTAATAAATGCGCAAGAGATGTAAATTTCATTTTAGGCTCGGATTTTGCTAATTCTGCTATCCTTAGTAGTTTTGTTTCCATTTATAATACCTACCTCTGTGTGTAGTAAATGTTTCCCTAGTAAGGGTGATAACTGGTAGCTAGCCTTCCCTCCATCGGCATTACCCAACTTCATTGGTACTACGCTGCTATCCGACTCCCTACACGGCATTTGGTTTCCTTACTTGTTATCGCTTGTACACCATACTCTTCAATAAAATAGAAAAGACCGGAAGGGTCTCCCGAGTTGCCGCATCATATCAATGTATAACGTGCCAAGGTCTCTGACTCCAGAGAGGCTTTATCCTTCTTGCCTTTAACGAAGAATAAAATGTAGCTTTCTGCTGCGCTTAAGGCATCAGCCCTCTCGATTTACTAACATTATGGAGCTCAATCCCTTCAACCATTTGGCTTTCGGCCCGTCACCTAACTGTCTACGCTTAAAGACTAACGTTACCATTAGCCCTCCAAGACTCGCTACGAGCGAATGGCTAATTCTTACTCGACGGGAATCCCACCCGCTATATGATACGACCTAGGCTCGGCCGCACAAGCACCCGTTAGTTGTTTAGAACCTTTAATTTAATTTTTTTCCCTTGTTACTATAAATATTGATCTCATATTGATCGTTTTTAATTATATTCCTGACTTTCTCTGAATGAAGATAATCCTGAACAGTTTCTTCAATGGCTTCAACAATCTTTTCTGAGTCCGTATCTGAAGCAGACAAAGTTGTCTCTATGGAAATAGGTAAATAATCGAATTTATTTGTATACCCTACCAGCTTCACTTTATATTCAGCTTTTGCGGTTAATCCATCAGAAATTGTGCTTACGATAGGCATCCATCTTCCTTCACGCTCTCTTTTCTGAGGATTAAACGTATAAACCTTTATTGAAAATTCATCGAACCCTTTCTGTTTTAATCTATCTCTAACTTGTTTTTTGATTTCTTCAATTCTCGATTCTGTTTTAGGTAATTCGAATTCAATTAACTCATCGCTAATTCCATTTCTTTGTCCTAGAGAGTTGTAACCATATTTTTGTAATACTTCCTCAACTATTTTATAAATTTTATGATATTGCTCTGATTCCTTCTTTTCTTCTGCAGTCGGCTCCTCCATAACTGGGGCTTTTGAAACTTTTACATCATAGGCATTATAATTTCTTGACTTCAATATATCTTTTATAAGATCTTCAACTTCTGATTTAACTTGATTATAATATTTATCTGTCCCAACTATCATTACACTAACTTCTCTTGGTTGAACCGAAACACCTAATCCGTCCCATTTATATCCCTTTCCATCAAGAGCCTCTTTAATTTCATCAATTACTGGCTTTTGCTCAGATTCGAATAACAAATTTAGATATGGAATTTTAGAAGCTATTTCTGCCATAGCAGGAGATACAAAAGCCGAACCAATGAAAAGACCAAAAGCTGCTGCAAGGGATAAGGAAAAAATAACTACCTTTTTCCTAAAAGTTGGTTCCTTCTTCTTTAAATCATTCTGAAAGGCATTCCACTCTATATCAATTTGTTCTTCTATTTCCTTATTTATTTGCCCTTCCACATAACGCTCTGGTAGTTCTTCGATAAATTTATCAAGAGTTGTTGGAACCTGTAACTGGTCCAATGAATGGATACTTTTTTCTTCTTTAGATCCCATTAGTCTTAACCTCCTGAGAGAAATTATTTCGTTTCCCCATTATTTCGGCCAACTTTTGTTTTCCTCTTTTCATTCTGGTTTTTACAGTATTCATATTTTCATTGAGAATGAGAGATATTTCCTTCACGGACAAATCTTCATAATAATGAAGTAAAAGTGGAATACTCTGTTCTCTTTTTAATTTCATGATATGACTAATCATTTCATTTTTATTTTCTTTTTGAATAGCGATTTGTTGAGCTGACTCGGTTTTCTCTATCATTTGTTCTTCATTATGATTATCTATATCAATATGTAAATGACGTTTGTTTTTTCTATATATGTCTATTGAACGTGAGTACACAATACGGAAAAACCATGCCTTAAAATTGGTCATTTCCTTATTTTTCATTATGCTAAGATAAGCCCCTTCTAGAGCGTTTTGAAGTGCATCTTCCGCATGTTCTTTAGATCGAAGTATAAGATAAGCTGTTTTATAAGCAGACGGCATCAAGTCCTTTACTAATAGACTAAACGCCTCTTTATCGCCCCTCCTAATTTTATTGACTAATTCTTGATCATTCTTCAAATGTGGGACCTCCCTTTTTTGCTGTACATATGTATAACGCTATGAACGATTATTCGGTTTCACTTTTTCAAATAAAGATAGGTTTTTGATATTTTACATAAAAAATTATTTTTACTCTTTGAAATAATTTGTACTGAGAAATGAATATTAAGAAGTTCCATTCATCAGTTTTAAACTTTTTGTTACTTATAAAAGCACTTAAAATGAATTTTAAGGTAATAATGTCACTTTTATTGAACTATCCTGCCCCGTTAGTGCCATAAGAAAAAGGCTGCCTCAGCAACCTTCATTATTGAAGTAAAGTAACTGTTAGTTTAGTAAGGAATGTCCGTTTCCGGTACCTTATTTAATTTCGATATGAATTTTTTATTCATAATTTTGAATAATATTACTCCAATAATCCCACTTAAAGAATTTAAGATAATATCATCTATATCTACTGATCTATATGCCTCACCATATTCAAAGCTGGTAGCTACATAATTTTGTAAAAATTGAAAACTCTCTATAAATAGAGAAGTAAAAAACGTAATATACATTGCCACAAATCCATTCTTACTAAGTTTAAAGGTTAATAAACAAAAAGTAAGAGGGGTTAATAAAATAAGATTACCAACTGTCTGTACAATTGTAACTGGTGCAACTGTTGCCCCGAATAAATTGTTAGAAATAGTATCAAACGGTATAAAGTTAATCTTAGTAATATCTATAAAAAAATCCCCAACATATTTTTGAGTGAAAAAATGATCAAAATTTATGTACGTAACTACGTTATGTAATAAATGCAAATACAATATGAAGAAAAATAATAAGCTTTTTAAGAATATGCCACCTCTTTGAGTTTTTCTTACAATCCACAAAGAAACGATTAAAATGAACAACCAATTCAATACTATATTTAGAATAACTTCCCCAGAACTAAATAAGTAAAATAAGTAGATAAGCGATGCTGCCAATATAAGACTCACTTCAGTATTAAAAAATTTCACTACATTCAATCCTTTCTCGCCGTAGTAGCAGATCACCTATATTCACTAACTTATTTTATCATTATTTAATTCGTATTTATCCAAATTTTTCATTTTTCCTTAATGAACTAAACTGCCCCGATAGTTCCATAAGCACCTGTTAGTTCTATAAAGGGGGTATCACCACATGCCCATCAAGGTAAGAAATCATAATACCCCCAGAACGAAAATTTTGTACATCTTACTCGTTTTTATCGTTTTGGGGTAACTCGTTATTGTTAGCTTGATGGCGATGTGGCTGTACCCCAATCGGAGATAATGTTGCTGGATGTTTTAGCAATCCAAGTCCAGCAACTACTCCTGCTATAATTGCAATTGGGCCAATTACTCCTACGATTTGTTTTACGATCATTATTCAATCCTCCATTATTTTATTTAGTATCTTTTTCCCATGAACCGTGACGCCGTAAGTCTGCGTCACCTTTAATCCTATTTTTCTTTAAATCTTTTACGAGCGCTTGAACGCCTCCATAGAACATTGGGTTATCATTAGTTTCCAAATCGTACCCATATGTTTTTAGCTGATCTTTTGTTTGTTCATTCAATTCAGCTTCTGAATAAAACTTATGCGACTCGAAAATCACTCGTTTGCTTTCAATGGATTTCTTAATTGATTGGTTATTTTCAAAATAGTTCCCCATTACTTGCATTAGCACTTGTGGAATTCGATTTCCACCCGGTGTACCGATGGCCATTATCCATTCGTCACCTTCTCGAATAATAGTTGGCGCTGTGAACGTTCTCGGGCGCTTTCCTTCTTCGATTTTATTAATTCCTTCACCGAACGTACTAAGCGTATTATTTAAAAAGAAACCATCTACATATTTACCGCTTCCGAAAAAGTTACTGAGTGTGTTCGTTGTAGAGACAACCGTTCCATCACCATCTATGACAACGAAGTGGGTTGTACTTTCGTGCTCTTCCACGTCACTAACTTTCGTTTTGTTAGCTTGGGTTTCATTAATTTGTTTAATTAATAAATTTACGTAGTGATCATCCACCCAGTCATCAGATGCTTGTTTAATAAATGATGGGTCAGCCATCTTTTTCAAACGATCTTGATACGCCACTTTCGAAATTTCACTGAGATAATGATAGAAAAGGCTTGGGTGTTTCTCTTTTAAACTCCAAACATCTTCTTTGTCGGCCATTTTCAACATTTGAATTAATGTTGCACCTGAAAACGGAGGAGGTGCGCTGATGATTTCATGCCCTTTATAAGTCGTCATTAAAGGCTTTCGTTCCACAGGCTTATACTCACGTAGATCACGTACTGAAATTTCTGTTTCACCCTGTATTTCATCTGCAATTTCACCTTTATAAAAAGCATTTGGTCCTTCTTCTTTGATGGTTTGCAACGTGTCTGCTAACTCCGACTGCTTTAAAGTATCACCAGTATCAATCGCTTTTCCATTTGAATAAAAGCTTTTTAGTTCTTGCTCATCAATGTTGCCGCTATACGATATGAGATGATCATGCAAATCTTGATCCACCGTAAAACCTTTTTCTGCATATCCAATAGCAGGATCAATTAACTCATTCATCGGCAACGTCCCATATTTGTGATGAATATAATCCATACCAGCGACGAATCCTGGTACACCTACTTCTTCACCTTTATCATCATTAGGTGCTACCTCTCGGTAATCAATAAATGTCGGAGAGGCATCGGCACGATCGATTAACATTCCTCCGCCTCCGCCAATTCCTGAGGCATAAGGTTCAACAACTCCAAGCGTATACGAAATCGCAATAGCAGCATCAACAGCTGTTCCCCCGTTTTTTAATACATCCATTCCAACTTTCGTTGCAAGCGGATCTGATGTACTAACCGCATATTCTTGTTTCGGAAACATGAATTGATAAGCATATACACCGACTACGAGTGAAAAGATGAGAATGGATGCGATTATTACGTTTCGTTTTTTCATCATCTTTCACCTCCTTCATGTACAGACCTACTGAAGTTCGTTTGAATATACTTCTTATTATTAACAGGCGTATCATTTGTTTGTTTATTTTTACGTTCTTTTGCTCGTTCCACAACGTGTGAGTGATCTAACTTAATTTCAAATTTATCTTTCTTTTGTTCTAAACGTGCTTCGTTTGATGCATATTTCGTTAAATCATTATAAAAAGATAAGTCAACCAAATACTTCTCTTTTAATGAATCAATATATCCTTCAAAATTAAAAGATACATATCGAATAGGTGTTACTGGTGTGAAAAAAGCTGGCATATTAAACCCTCCTTTAAATTTTTAAAGATGCGAAATTATCCACATCGATTTAAAACGTTTTTAAACGGCTTTATTTTTGTTTTTAGAACATTTAAGACTCATACCCTTACCTTTGACCAAAAAGTCCCGCAAAATCGATTCTGTGAATCCGTTTTTTAGTTATCTGGGTTATAAACCGATAAATGGTGACGGATCAATCCGAGATCCATTTTGAAAAATCTCAAAATGTAAATGTGGACCCGTTGACGAACCCGAGTTGCCACACTTCCCGACTACATCACCCATTTCCACAACCCAGACTTACACTTAAACCGGATAAATGGGCGTATGTCGTTTTAGAACCATTTCCATGATCCACCCACACATAAAGTCCGTATCCTTCTTTATGATTATTCGGGTTTTGCCAGCCGGCATAAACCACCTTACCGTCTTTTGAAGCTGGGACCGATTGGCCAATACTACACGCAAAATCAATTCTATCTGCATTTCCTAGCCGATCCCCACCTGGATATGACCAACCAATCCAAGTTAAAACCATGAATTGCAAATGTCCGATTGCCCCGACCGGGGAAACCATAGTTTCTAATGTTGAAAACCTGGTTTCTACCCGGTGATGAGCCGCAAGCAGATTCCACGGAACCCCGTATTTTTCTTCAGCAGCTTTATAAACGGGAAGGTATTCAGCAGGGATTTCATTTTCTCCAATTTGCGAAATCTCCCCTCCAATGATCTTTGTTTCACCTTCTTCCGTCATCGTTCCAAAGATCATGAGAAACATGAACATAAACCCGAATAACAGAAGAAGCATAACCAGCAAAGGCGAAGAAGCTAACAAACTGCCCCCAATCAACCATTTCCACCACTTAGATCCTTGGTTAACTTCTTCCTTGCCAATTGATTCAACAGCAGCCTGTTCACTCATCGATCCTCACCCCGTCCACATTCCAAGTGTCGCCATTGGCTTTAAGTAAGACAGAATAGGGAGTGATAACCTTTTGCTTTTTCCCTTCAGTATCGGTTTGCTCGCTTGTTACTTCAATATTCCATATTTGCGTTTCTTCTTGAAAATCCCCTGGTGTAGCAGAAGTATTTTTCACTTCAATTTTTTGACCGTCTAACGTTCCCCTTTTAGGGGTTCCACCACATGCCCATCAAGCTAAGGGCAAATCATTTCCCCAAAAGCGAAAAAAACGCTATCCTTTCTGTAATATCATGGAAAGGCTGGTGTTTTTTTATGAGTCGCGAAATTTCAGACGAACTTACCCTCTTTTCACAGGAACTACAACGATCCTTGGCTCCACAAGCTCTCCAAGAGCTAGCTAAAAAGGTAGGTTTTGTTCAAAGGACGAGTAAGTACCAAGCTAAAGATTTAATAGCGTTGTGCGTGTGGTTAAGCCAAAAAGTAGCGAGTACTTCCCTAACACAGTTATGTAGTTGTTTAGAATCTTCAACGGGAGTCTTGATAAGTCTTGAAGGACTCAATCAACGATTTAATCCTTCGGCTGTCAAGTTCTTAGAACAGGTATTTACTTCCTTGCTTACTCAAAAGCTATATGCCTCTCAGGCTCTTCCTCATCGTTACGCTTCTCAGTTTCAGCGTATACGAATCTTGGATTCTACGACCTTTCAACTCCCAGACATGTTTGCCTCAGCCTATCAAGGATCTGGAGGCAGTAGTCATACAGCTGGCGTAAAGGTTCAATTAGAATATGATCTCCTCAGTGGTCAATTCCTGCACGTTCACTCAGGACCTGGTAAACAAAATGATAAAACCTACGGTTCTACGTGCTTACAAACGGTAGAAACGGGTGACTTATGTATACGTGATTTAAGTTATTTTAACTTGAAAGATCTCTATCAAATGGGTAAGAAAGGAGCCTATTATATCTCTCGCTTAAAATTAAACACTCGGATTTATCTGCGAAATTCTAATCCCGAATACTTCAAAAATGGAACGGTCAAAAAACAAACCGAGTATATTCAATTGGATATGGAAGAGATTATGCATCAATTAAAACCAGGACAAACCTATGAGATCTCTGACGTTTACATTGGCCAGTATCAAAAGTTGCCGACTAGAGTCATTATCCACCGGCTTACGGAAGAACAAACCCGAAAACGGTGGGAAAATCAAGCCCGAAAAAGAAAGGGATTGTCATGAAAGAACGCAGTAAACGATTGAGTGCTATGAATGTATACATAACCAATGCTCTACCCGAAGATGTTGAAACGGAACATGTTCACGATCTTTATTCCTTACGTTGGCAAATCGAATTACTCTTTAAAACTTGGAAATCCTTCTTTGAAATAGATGATTGTAAAGAGATCAAAAAAGAGCGATTAGAATGTCATCTCTATGGTCAACTGATTGGCATTCTTCTCTGTTCCTCTACCATGTTTCAAATGCGACAACTACTCCTCATCCAGAAAAAACGAGAACTTAGTGAATATAAAGCTATTTATATCATCAAAGACTATTTTTTACTGCTGTTTCAAGCGATACAAAAAAGCACCCAAGAGCTATCAAAGATTCTACTTCGCCTGTTTGTCCTCCTACAGAAAAACGGGCGAAAATCCCACCGTTATGAGAAAAAGACAGTCTTTGATATATTGGGTGTTGTCTATCAGTATACCATGTGTCACAAGAGTGCAGCATAGCGAAAAAAAATGACCTATCAGAGGCTTATTTGGCATGTCTTTCTTTAATTGCATGAACGATTAACTTGTAGAAATAGATCTACTTTAAGTACTCTTTGGTGTTAGCTTGATGGGCATGGGGTCTCGCCACATGCCCATCAAGCTAAGTTTAAACAATACCTTCAAAAATGAAAAAACGCTATGCTTATCGTAAGAAGTTTACGAGAAAGGATGGTGTTTTTTTATGAATCCTGTCGTCTCCAGTGAACTGACACTTTTTGCAAAAGAATTACAACGTTTTCTATCCCCAATAGTCCTACAAGAAACTGCCAAACAGGTGGGCTTTGTACAACGATCTAGTAAGTATCAAGCAAATGGACTTATCACCCTGTGCGTTTGGCTCAGCCAAGAAGTCGCTAGTACATCACTTACGCAATTATGTAGTCGTTTGGAGGCTTCCATGGGTGTACTAATAAGCCCAGAAGGGCTGAATCAGCGCTTTAATCCAGCAGCTGTCGCATTCCTCCGAGAAGTCTTTACTTCACTCCTAACACAAAATCTCTGTTTAAATCATTCGCTTTCTTCACACATGATTTCTGCTTTCGAACGTATTCGGATTTTAGATGCGACTGTATTTCAGCTACCTGATTCCTTCGCCACAAATTATCAAGGCTCTGGAGGGAGTAGTCATACTGCAGGGGTGAAAATCCAATTGGAATACGATTTATTAAGTGGCCAATTTTTAAACGTACAGGTAGGACCAGGAAAAAACAATGATAAAACATACGGTACCATCTGCCTTGAAACTGTAGAGAAAGGCGATTTATGTTTACGTGATCTTGGTTACTTTGATTTAGGAGACTTACAAGCCATTCATGATAAAGAGGCTTATTATATTTCTCGGTTGAAGTTAAATACACGTATTTATATCAAGAACCCTGATCCAGAATTTTTCAACAATGGCACGGTAAAAAAACAAACCGAATACATCCAGCTTGATATGACACAAATGATGTCCAGTCTAACCTCTGGTGAAACACTGGAAATCACTGAAGCATACATGGGTCAAAATCAGAAGCTTCCAGCACGTGTCATTATCCATCGTTTAACCGATGATCAAACGCAAACACGCCTAAAAAACCAAGCGATTCGAGAAAAGAAGAAAGGCATTGTCATGAAGGAGAAAAGTAAGCACTTGATGGGTATGAATGTCTACATAACGAATACATCACCAGAAGAAGTTCCCACTGACTATGTTCATTCCCTCTATTCCCTGCGTTGGCAAATCGAAATTTTGTTTAAAACATGGAAGTCATTCTTTGAAATCGATGAATGCAAACCAATCAAAAAAGAACGCCTTGAGTGCCATTTATATGGCCAACTCATTGGCATTCTCCTCTGTTCTTCTACCATGTTTCAAATGCGACAGTTACTTCTTGAAAAGAAAAAGAAGGAATTGAGTGAATACAAAGCAATTTATATGATTAAAGATTACTTCCCGTCACTGTTTCAAGCGATGGCAGTTGGCACAGAAGAACTTTTGAACATTCTGCATCGCCTTTATCAGCTGCTCAAAAAGAATGGTCGTAAATGTCATCGTTATAAGAAGATGACTGTCTTGGATATTCTTGGAGTTGTATATGAAAAAACGGTGAAGGTTAGACAAGCTGCCTAGCAAAAAAATAGCATTTTAATAGGCTTTTTTGTCATGTCAACTTTTTCATTACTCGTTTGTTTTAAAACAATGATCAACTCGTATCTTGTAATTTATGTTGTTAGCTTGATGGGTATGGGGTAGCATCAGTAAATGTGGAGTTACAACGTTTAGTAAGTTTTAATATTTTTAATGGTCTCAATGAATCTGCGGTAAGTTCAGGTTGCGCCCAGGACCGATATTTTCCCAGTGACTTCCCTATGATAGCTGTTGTAACACCAGTAATACGTGTATATTCAGGATTGATCATTCGTTCATACCCATTATGATCAATCATTAGAACACCGTCATTGATTGACTCTATAATTGCTTTCCACCTGCCTATGCTGTTTTCACTAATTGAAGCTGTGTTTTTATTATTTGATTGCTCGTTCAAGGAATAAACTCCCTTCACCCTTATATACTATTGTTAAACCAAAATCACCTCTTCATTTAGTTCATTTTTCAGCCTTTTTCGCCTGGATCATTTCTTTGATTTTCTCTCTAAATTTCTCATTCGTAAAAATATCCTGTGTGGTTGTTAAGTGTCGCTTGGCATGTCTGGAGAAGTTAGTCGCTGCCAACCACTGACCACAATATGGACATGGAAGCTGTGCGTCTACTTGCCATTGTGTCGTTACGAATCTATTTGTATTTGAATTACTTCTTTTTGCAACCTTTTTGACTACCTCTGTATTCACATCGACTACATCATCATTCATTTTGTATTCGTCCGTGATTGCTAGTTCTCCAGATACCCTTTCATTCCCTGCCATTTCACGTTCTACCAGCAGACAAATCGCTTCACTGATAGATAAATTCAGTTCTTCACAGTAACCTTTGAAATCACCGTACAAACTTTCAGGAATGCGTGCAGTTAATACCTCGGTCTTTTCTCTTCTTCTCCGATTACGTGCGAATTGCTCCAAGTATGTCATCCCATTCCCTCCTAAATCCTCTTATTGATTTATTCGGTACACATAACCATACCTCCTTCAAATCATTCTGTATACAATTCGAATCATAATTAAATCACTTTGAAACACTTATTTTGAATCACCTTGTATACTTGCAAATTAGATCGAAATATATATTCTATCGAGGTTATTTCTAAAATAATTTATAAACAAACCTCACTAGAGCAACAAGATAAATTTGTTCCTGGAATCTATGATGATTGTTCTTTTTAACACTCATACCGAGTAGTTTTTTTGTTCAAATTACTTATGTATGCCAGAACTAGAACGATGCCACGTTGAATGAGAATATGTAATTCAACACCTTTATTCTGAGTGCAAAATAAAAACGACAATTAAGTCGCCTTTCTCTATCTTTTTAATAAAAATCTCCTGGCAGCAAGTTTTGTTGTCCCACCCATAGCTCCCATCATGCCTCTGCCCGACCCAGATGAATACCACATGTTTCTAAGGACCGAAGGACTCTTAATCAAGAGAATACAGCATCCCATGAGTAATAGAAAATTAAGAAATGTAAGATTTTCATTGATTAATATACTTAAAGCTATTACGAATAAAAAGATTTTTGAAAGAATCGTAACGATCTGACTTAGTAATTCACGCCACCAAACTCCTAAATATTCATTATCATCCGCAATAACCGACACACAAGCAAGCGGACTTAATAAATATAGGAACATCACGTCCGCATGAAATATCGCTACTGAAAATAGGAATGCAATAAACGCTATTGCAAAGACAGCTAACAATATAAGAAGAGCTGCCCCTTGGAAATGAAGTGTTTCAAAGTTTCTGGGTTCTAACATAGCAGCTATTTTTTCCTTACTAACCTTACTTCCTTCGCCAATCATCCAATTTCCCATATTATAAGCAACTTCTTCTAATAAGATTTTCTGAACAAAAGGCATCGCTGGAATCAGTAGGGCGCTTTTTAACGTATTTACAATCACAGGTCCGTATGCAATGGCATCTCCTGCAGCATTTCTTGACATAACCTCAATAATCTTATATAAAATGATCGTTATAGCTATCGTTGAGGTTAGGGCAAGCAAAAGATTATTGACGGATGAAAGGAACTCTACTTCAGCGTTTTGCTTTAGTAAAAGATCATTACACATTAAAAGTGCCCATTCAATAAAATCCTCTAGCATTCCCTGAATGGCTTCTACAATCTTTTCTTTAAAATCAAACAAATTGATTCACCTCTTATTCAGGATCCTGAACGGTTACGATTTTCCAAACCTCTTCCTCTTTATCTAAGGTAATCAATTTGTGATCAAATCCACTGCGCTCTATATCAAAAGTGAATATCCTCTTTTCTTGGTCAAGTGAAACATCTTTAATTTCTGTATTATGTGTAAATAATATATTAGATTTTGTTTCTCCATTACTAAGATCTTCTGCTTTATTAAGCGTCAAAAGATAAAGTAACCTCTTTTGATCCTCTGCTTCTAAATCTTTTGAGAGAGCAGCAATATTTTTTTCTTTTATCTTCTTCCAAGCGGTTACATTTGCTTCATCACTTGTTTTTGCTTCAGCCACCTTCTCTTGATCCTCAAATGAAGTTAACATACTGTTTATCACTTCTGTCGCCTTTTCTTGCTCAACATTCGGATCAAAGCTTTCACCGCCTCCATTACAAGCAGCGAGTAATAGAAGTAAAATGAATGTTGGTATAAACAACGTTACTTTTTTCATCTTAAGATCCCCCTTCTTTTGATGGATTGGTACTTGAAGTGATATTAGTTTGAGAAAAGAAGCTCATGGCCAGTTCTTCTTGTCTTTCAGCCTCATTTTCAGCTTTTAACACCTGGTTCTCATACATTTCAACCTCTGCTTTTTTTAATGTTTCTTGCCGTTCCGTTGATCTAAAATACTCGTTATATTCCTCTCTTTTCCCTTTTAGCCAATCCAACACTTCTTGTGATGGTTTATTCTGATAATTTAATTGGCTTATACGTAATGAGCTCGTTACATTTGGAAACAGGACATATTGGTAGGCTTTTTTAACCCTTATTGGGTGTTTTCCAGTGATGATTACGATAGCTTCATCTTTATGCATCGTTAAAATTTCATCAACATTCATCAAGTTGCGTGCTGAATAAGAATAGCTTGAGGAAGAAGACGAACTGGATGATTGTCCTTTTGATTTTGAAATTGAACCAGTTTCCATTTTTGCGGTGGTTTTCCCCATTAACTCTGAAAAGTATTTAGCGGTCGTTTCATTGATATTCCCTAAACAGATTTTTGTTCCACAGTTTCCTAAAATGGATTCTGCTTGTTCCCGGCCATACTTCTCTTGCAATTGGGTGATGCTTTGAACGATGGTCAGTACTCCAATGCCGTAGCCCCTGCAGGTTGCCAAGAATTTTTCATAGTCGGGAAACTTCCCTAAGTTCGGAAATTCATCTAAAATAAAAATCACTGGTTGAGGCAGTTTTGCTCTGTTTTGAGCCCCTACTTTATATAACTCCTGAAACATTTGGTTGAAAAATAAATTAATCACCCCTTCCCATGTTGAATCCATGACGGGAATAATCACATATAAAGCCATTTTCCTTTTTCCCACATCGCCTAAAAAGAAGTCGGAAAAGCTTGTAAATCGAGAGACCGAACTTGAAGTAAAGTCCCCTATCGTCGTAAGTAAAGAAATAATAATATTCGCTCGCGTTTTTTCTTGGGATTTTTTAAATCCTAACTCATACGCCCTTCTAGCTGGATGTGATTTGTCCATTCTTAAAAACTGTCCATCTAGCTCACTTGCTCCGTCTTTACTTGCTTCTGGGTCAAATTCCTGTAAGAAATCTAACAAACCTGTCATATTACGTAGTTCGGGTGGTAATTCATGAATGGCGTATAAGATAAGTGCTTTTAACAAACTAAATTGGGCATTGTACCAAAAATCTTTTCGTTTCGGGTCATTTTTAGAAGCTATAATGGCATTCGCTACCGTGGAAGCCTGTATTTCCTCTCTAACGTAATCGAAGGGATTATATCGATCTGAGTATCCCATTTCTGAAAAATTCACCACATGGACTTCATAGCCTTGTCTCCGTTTGACTTCGGAAGTTAGTTCATAGACCTCGCCTTTGGGATCCGTTACCACTAAGGAACATTCTTTTTCATGTAACACATTCGGCACAACATACCCTTGAGTTTTGGATGAACCAGGGCCCCCGACTACAAAGTGGTTTCGGTTTGGAAGATTTGAATCCGTTGGTTGCACAATCACTGAATGGTTTAAAACGCCTGCTATGATCCCATTATTTTTCATATAATCGGAAGCCACGTCATTTCTCCCCTTTCGAATCTAGCATACTTGTTTCAAGATCCTGCATAAGCTGTTTGGCTGAAACCTCAACCGTCTCACCCTGCGTAAATATTTCGTGCTTTTGAGCAAATCTACTTGAACCATGAACACCGTATTTATCCGCTAATTCATATTTACCCTTGCCGCCATTCGTAAAAAAGACCATAAAGACGGCTAATACGATCACCGCTGCACTACCCATGAAGAAAAGTGGATTCTTCTTTTCAATCATGCTGGTGGATGTTCCAATAGGGTTCATGAGATTTTCAATGACAAAGGCCATTAACGGGGCACCGGATATGTTGGCTTGATGTGCCGCAAGAAACGGAAGGATACCCGCTATGTTGATCACAATCAGTTCAAATATGGCTAATAAAAAGGCCATTAACAACAGGCGTATTCCCATCACTTTCAAAAGGATCCACTCCTTTTTGATTACTTTCAATCTCTGTAAATCAGGCAAACATTCGATACACTCAGTTCTCTTCAAAAGGTTCGAAGGACCCCATTAACTCTAATTTATCAACGAGTCTTTTCTCTCCATCTATAGCGATCGTGACCTCATACAGTTGATTTTTCCTGGGGAATGCACTGCCACCTACCGAGTATTGTGTTTCCATCTTTACAAGCGCTTTTGCTTGTTCTTTTTCAACAGCGCTTAGATAAACATGTAAAGACTTCACTTCATTTTTGAATTCAATTTCCATACTGCCCATTTCTCCTGA
The DNA here is from genome assembly GCF_001578185.1 of Peribacillus simplex. Taxonomy (NCBI): domain Bacteria; kingdom Bacillati; phylum Bacillota; class Bacilli; order Caryophanales; family Bacillaceae; genus Peribacillus; species Peribacillus simplex. Next base: position 129,842 of record NZ_CP011009.1, read on the forward strand.
AGCTTTCAATTTTGAAATAACGGACTCTGCTAACCGATCTTTGACCTGATCCAAACGTGAAGCATAATTTTTGTTATCGTAATTAAATAGTCCTCTAAAAGTGTTTTCTACAAAGCTTTTAACCTCTTCACTATGTTCAATTTCATAATAGGCTGCATTCCGTTGAAAGGTATTCAGTTCCTTGTCTTTTGCATTCACTTTACTTTTCAACTGAACCATCTGTTTTTTGGTTTCGATATTTTGATCTTCTGCTTGAGTCATCATGGCCTTTTGACCAACATACATAAATCCTAAAATCATATTCGCTAGGAGGGATAGTCCTAACAACGTAGCGAAAAATTTATTCATGGTGTTTTCCTCCTAATGGGACACTCTACCAAAACCAACTATATGAGATTTCCAGTAAGGCGAATGTATGTCATGGATTCCAATACCCGAACCGTTAGAATCAAACATTTTGCCATCTCCCATGTAAATCCCGACATGTGTGATATATTTGTTGGTCTCATAAGTTCCAGTAAAATAGATAAAATCACCTGGTCTTGCTTCAGAAGGCGGGATTTTCGACGACACATCATATTGTTCTTGAGCAGTTCGTGGTAGCTTTATCCCCACCTTAGCAAATATCCATTGTGTAAATCCCGAACAATCAAATCCTCTATGGGGATCTGAACCTCCCCATATATATGGCCAGCCTACATATTTATTCGCTTCTGTGATAATCGCATTAAATGCTTGTTCCCCCAATGGGGAAACATCTTCACTCCCGACAGCAATTCCCGTCGGCGTTAGGTTTCCCATCACTTTCTCCACATACGTATAGTCTCCATAGCAGTAAGGTGCCCTCCAATCCGAACAACTCCATCCTTGTTTTTTAGTTTGTGCCAAGGAGAATTGTTGGGCTAATTCAACTGAATGTTTTTTTCCGTTTGAAGAAATAAAACTCAGGTAACCAGAACCGAAATTGTATGACTGAACAATAGCTGGAAAATCCACTCCGTTCTTTTGTCCATCTTCTAATACCGATTTAAAATGTTGAACCCCTAAATTTACGGACATTACCGGGTTTTGAATGGCGTTTGGCGGTAACCCGACAGATTCAGAACTTTGCATAATATCCAAGGTTTGTGAGTATCCTAATTCCTGATACATGAGGGCCAGTAGAAAATCTGTGTATTCCGGTATTCCGTACTTCGTCGTATATTCTTGAAGCAGGCCCTTCCATTGTTCAATATGAGGTGGAACATTAGCCGTTCCATATGGCGAGTTAATATATCCCTTTGGCTCCTCTTGAGATTGAGTTCCGAGTAATAAGCCCGCCATTAATATTAAGGAGAATACGACGCCTATCGTAATTTCCTTCCAGTACCGGACGACAAAAACGGTTCCCTTTACAGCAACTGTTGCAGACACTTAATTAAAACCCAATTTCTTATCAAGTTTATCAAGTTCCGTTTTATATGTTGTGAGCTCCCTATTCTTTGGATCAAGCTGTTCCTTAATATCTTTTGATTTCCCGTCTTTCTTTTTCTTGAGATTCTTTATTTGTTGTTCTAATTGAGCCACTTGGTTTTGCAATTCCCTTTTTCTGATCGTAACCGCTAATTCTTTGTTTTTTAACCTCTTATTGAGATCGTTGGCATCTGTAAGATCTCCGTGCTCCGCAAAGGCTTGTCCGATACGAAGTTGTTGGTCCTCATCCTTTGTAAAAGCCTGCATCGATAACAAAACACTGTAATCATAGCTTACTATTTTCTTTTCGATGTCCAGATAGTCACTTTCGGCTTCTAATCCTAGTATTTCTTCCTTTTTATTCGCTTTATATAAGGCTTCCACACTAGGCTTTATCAGATTATCGTCTGCATCTATTGCCTTTTGATATTCACCTTTATCAAAGTAAAGATTCGCAAACTCTTTTTTTGAACCACCCGTTTTCTTCAATAAGGAAAGGGCATCATCATATTTGTCTTCACTTAATAGTTTATAAAATGTTGATTTTTGTTCAGCTTTTTCAAGTTCTGTTGCATAAACCGTTTCAGCTTCCTTGACTGCCATTTGTTGAAGAAAAAGAGCCAAAGTAAAGACTGCTGCAGAGATTCCGATAGAAATTCCTGTCAGGATCCTCTTTTCCTTTTTGATTTTTTGTTTTTCCGCTTCTAATCCGAAAAAATGCAGCGTTTCCTCCTCCTGAAGTTTACTCGCAATCAGCTCTTTCAAATCCTCAACGGAGCCAGCATTTTCAATCCGGAAGAAAAATTCATCTTTTTCCTTTTTAAGCAGATTTTCTTTTTCCCGTTTATACTTTTCATAGGAAAAACGGGAAAACATAGATAGGGTTAGAATTTTGTATTGTTCTAGTTTTTCAATATGGGCTTCAAAGGGCAACCATTGATTGCTTCTGTATAGAAACTTTAGTTTTTTCGTATCTTTAAAGAAAATGTTTCTTGGATGGATCAGCACTTTGCCATTAAAATTGTGTAAAGGATCCAATTCTAGCAACTGATTTAATAAAGCAAGCCGTAATACGGTTGAATATGATTTTGCTATTTGTAAAGGTTGGTAACCTTCCTCCATTTCATAACCAAGAATCAAGCGATCATTTTCTTTTTTTATATCTTTCAGTGTAAAGAAATAATTATGTTCTTCCTGAAGTTCTGTAAGGTCCTCTACCCGTTCAGCCAACACCTTATTTGTCGCAATTTCTAAACGATAGTGCCTATTTTTATGGATGAATAACGTTCCGAGTTCAAATAATTGGATTTTCACTGTTGTCTCCCCCTTTACAGAACAAAATTTCGAACTTCTTCTTTTTCAATGGGAGTCATTTCATTCCTTCCCTCATAATCAGGGATTTCATCAGGATCTAAACCATATTTTTCAAAGTACCGTTTTTTATTCCAAAGACGTAGCTCTTCTTGCGTGAGCTCAACCCGAATAAATGCACGTTGAGACCCGTAAACAATTAATGCTTCTCCCTGACGTTTCGCTCGTAATAAGGAAATCTCTTCATCAGAGAATGATAGATTAATTTTTTTAACCACATCTTCCACACCCTTATTGTCCAGTCCAAAAAATATTTTTGTGTGACTATTTTCAATCATAGCTGCCCCTAGGTTATCCTCGGTATCCAGTACATCGATAATTTGTTGCGTGCCTGCGATAGCGCCGGCATTATACTTTCTAAACCGTTTATAAGCTTGATAAAAGAATCTCATCGAATCCGGGTTCTTTGATAAGAAGTGGAATTCATCAATAAATAGGTACACCAATTCCTCTTTTGTTTTCGTCACTTCATCCCATAGGAAACCAAAGATATTAAAGTAACAAGCAGCCTGCACATCCACCTCATTTTGTAGGGATTTTAGATTAAAAGAGAATAGCGAATTATTGATATTCACGTTCGTATGCCCATTAAATAACGAGTTAGATCCATGAACATAACTTTCCAGGATAAAATAAAAATCCTGGATTTTTTCATAGCGTTCTAAATCATTTTCCTTCAATGTACCTAAATCCTCATAAAAGTCCTCTAGAATTGGGAAGTCCGTTGCCATTAAACTTGTAAAATTGCTGTTTTCATTAATGGAAAAACGCTTGTAAAGGTTGATCAATGCCTTATCTAAAATACTAGATTCAACTTGGGATAAGTCTGCTTTTAAAACTTTGAAAAAGGCCTTAAGACGTTGAACCTTTTGTTTAACAAGGTCCCTTATGAATTCCGAATCATCATTAAAATCTTCGGTGTCCGTAATTTCTGTGGAGAATATCTCCAAGGGGTTGATTTTCGTCGAACTATTACTACTGAGATGAACGACTTCACCTCCAAGGATTTTAACAATATGGGAGTACTCATTTTCTGGATCAATGATATATATCTTGATTCCCATAGCGTAGCAGCGAAGAATCTTTTGAACCATAAAGGTAGACTTCCCGACACCTGATGTCCCAATGACCACCATGTTTTGATTTAATGTACGTTGTGTATCCAAATAGTCTATCGCAACCAATGAATTGGTTGTCTTATTGATCCCTTCCACCTGAGCCGTCGGGGATAAATAGCAAATCTCTGAATCATCGAACGGAAAGAAAGAAGAGGCCGCTTCACTGTTGCACATCTGATAGGTATAATCCTTTAATTGATTATCCCCTAAAGGCAGAGCCGACCAGAATGCCATCGGTGTTGCGTAATGAGGGTTTAGAGCTTTCATCCTTAGTTTTGTTAAAATCCTCTGGACATTGTCTTCTAAGGTCTTCAAATCTTCTAAGGATGCAGCTTGTATGAAGATGTATGTATACAGATACATAAAGGTAGAACGGTTTGATAATACCTGATTTAATTGATATTTTGCGCTTTCCAGTTCGGATTGCAACCTGATGCGAGTGGCTGGATCTCTTGTTTTTAATAGTTCCGCATCTTTATTTTTAATAGAGTCATTGTAATAGCTAATCATGCCTTCTGAATTGGACGGTTCTAGGTACTGGACAAAGGATATGTTTCCTTTTAACCGCTTCAGATCCGATAGCCAGTTCCCTTTTTGTTCTTTAGGATAAGCAACGACAGCCAGCACCTTAATAAAGTTGCCACCACTTTCGATATAATTCTTATTTTCCTTCCAGACAAAAGGATAAATGGAATTAAGTTCTTCGGTCTCTAACATCCCATGTATGTCTTCGGGACTTTGTTTCACCTGTTCGTCCTGCTTATTTTCACGTTTTAATAAAGAAAATAAAGTAGCTAAAGAAAAAGGCATTTGACTTGCTCCTTTCCGAACCGGTTATCCGTATAGTTTTGACATTTCAAAATCAAAGGATCTGTATAGCAACGTTAACGTATTTTTCTCGGACAATTTTCTAATCGTTATATCGTACGATTCAAAAGTGGATCGCAGGGAGTTTGTCAATTCCTCCACCTTTTTTGTTAAAATGGTTTCAGCACGTTCTAAATCTTGGAACGTACGTTTATACATTTTCTCCCTAATGACAACAAAATGTTGTTTTGTCGACATTTCATCTTTCATCCTTATCCCTTGGAAGTGATCGATGTAGGATGTGATAAGGGTTCGCTTGTATTTATTACCTGAGTTATCCATATTCTCGAGTTCATGCAAATAGCGTTTTTTCCAACCTAAGTTATAGGAACGGAAATCCACTGGAACCGTCATCGAGATGGTTTGTAATTGATCATGGACTTGACTCATTAAGAATGAACCGTAATCTTCAAATAAACGATTCTGTTCATACTCCGCCAATAAATCTAGGTTGATACCACTCACTTGGAGAATGGACGACAGATATCCATTTTTCAAAAGGACATAGTCTTTGTATATCCCTTCTATAATACTTATGTCTTGAATTGTCGATTTTCCTTTTTTTATAAGAGTTTCTACTTCATAGTCAAATTCTTCCCTATCCATTTTCTTATTATGATTAACCACGGAAATCATCCCTTTTATTCGATTTCATAAAGAACATCTTCTGTCTATTGTTGTAATGATAAATTCGTTTTAAATAGCTACTATATGTAATATTCGGTCGAGAAGATATGGGCCGTAAAACAGCAAAGGTTAAGGAGGCTAACAGCAAAAGGGCCATAAAGAACAATTTAACCATCATAAATCCCAATGAATAAGGGGGAATGAACAAGATAATGGCGGAAATAACGACCGCCGGTAATATAAATCTAAAGAAATTCATTAATGATAAGCCTTTAACAATGTTATATGATCGATCGACATTATCAGGGAAAAAAAACGTTTTCCCCTTGCGACTGTCTTTTTCTCCAAGTAACTCTTTGAGAGCCTCTCTAAGCTCTTCTTTTTCCGTCATCTAGTTCACCTCAATTAAGCGAATAACGCGTACATCCACGGAACAAGCCATACGATTGCGGCTGCTAAGCCTACCCCTGCCAAAGCCATTCCTACGCCACGAAACATTTCATTTTTGGTATGCGGATCATCCACGCCTGGTAATTTTTTAATGATGATCCAGATGGAGACGCAGATGCCGACGGTAACAACAAGCCCCGTTAACAATGTTTGAACTTGTTTCAGTCCCTCTTTGATTTTTGCTGATACATTGGCTGCTGCAGATGCTTGCTCTGGGGCGATATGTAAAAGTAAAAGAATTGCAGCAAACATCAGTAAGATTTGTAATTTTTTTAACGAAGTCATATGTTTCCTCCTTAGTCGTTTTCCCTAATTTCTTTGAATTGAATATCGGTTTCCACCTCTTTTACCTGTCTTTCTTTCCGCTTTTCTAGTTGAATGTGATTATTTAAATTTCCCAACTGTTTCTCGGCCTCTTTCTCAGAGAAGTAAGGGGAAACTTTTTTCACTTTGCCATTGCCACTCAATTTCCCAATATACGAGCCAACTTGATTTGAAATCACCTCAAAATCATGTTGTTTCGCTTGGCTTTCTTTATTTATTTCCATGCCATAAAAGGCAAGGAAACCTTCTGCAATAGAACGACTATCCATGATAACTTCATCAAACATTACTTTCATTCCGGGGTTATCTCTTACTCTTTCCATCCATTTTTCTGCAATGTCAGGCAACCAGACGTCTCGTTCTTTTTGATTCTCTACTAGTGATAGCCTGGTCCCTTGACCATCATTTGAAATATTTTGGATCGTAACGGTCTTTCCTAAAAGATCTGAAGGAATAAAGTGCTCTTCTAAAGCCCTACGAAGAGATTGTTTTTTAAGTTTAGGATCATTTTTAAGTTTCTCTTTTACAACAAAGGTGCGTGCTTGTTCGATATTTTCATAAGTTGTTAGGGTTTTATAAGATTTTGCTAAATTTAGCCGAAGTTGTTTATTGTCATGGAGGGAGAATGCTTTTCCATCATCCACAATGAAGAATGAGTGCATTCTAAACTTTTCAAATTGGGAGGTTCCGAGTGTTTTTTGAAGCAAATCCTCTTTGGTTGGAAATACTGGTGTGACGATGTGCGCTTCCTTAGATTCTTGTTTATAGACCCCGAAGTACGCATCTTTATCCTTCAGGATGAAAAAAACACTTTTTTCCTTATCGACTGGGAATGCTTCAATATAATTCCCTTTTATTTCAAATAACTGAGGGTGATGTTCCTTTATCATGGCGTAATATAGCTCATACTCAGCCTCTGTCTTCTCTTCGATTGACCAAGAAGTGGAGTCTTGTTTCAAACTCTTCTTTTCCTGATTCATGAGACTTGTCTTATCTAAATTTTTTTGTTTAGACTGTTCAATCATTTGTAGAATAGAATCAGCAGTCGTAAGCATGGAATCGTTGACCGATCTTTCAATCGAATCATTTCTCATAACAAGATCATCTCCTTCCTGGGTCGAAATGATTTGAAACAACTTAGCGTAGAAGGAAAAAGGATGCTATTGCAATTCCTTTGACGCTTCTCTTGCTTGTATTTTACCAGCGATATTCCTTTTATTGATAAAATCAACCAAAAAACTACAAAAAATGAACCATTTGATGGGATTCATAGTCATATAACCCTAACTTTTCTGGTTGGCATTCAAGAGACTTTAGTCTTGTTATTATCCTTTTTACTAATCCTTGATCTATTCTTTTCTGGCTGGCATTCAAGAGACTTTAGTCTTGTTATTATCCTTTTTACTAATCCTTGATCTATTCTTTTCTGGCTAGATCAACTGCTAGATTCTGAAATTTCAATTAATATCTTTAAAATCATAACGGTAAAAACCTTTATTTAAGAAGAAAGAAAACAAAATACGCGGCTGTATTATTCTCAAGGAATAATACAGCCGCGTATTTTTGTTGTTATATCGTTATTGTTCGCTCATCTCAACGTCGTCCATATGCTTTGAAATATATTCATTAAATTGGTTAAATAAATAATTAAGGTAGGAGTTTAGTTCAAATCGATCTTCCTGAATAAAATTGACAAATGGGGTTTTAATTTCTTCTTCCATCTATTCCTCCCCTTTACTTTATCTTTAATATCATCCAGAACCTTAAGCACACACCAATTTGAAGTTCATTGCATTTTCTGTTTAGAAATAGTAATTTTTTAATGAATCATCATTCTTATAAATGTAGTATTGGCCCTGCCTACGCCAAGATAACATCGCTTGTTTTTATTATAAAAGAAAACGCTTGCATTTTCCAATGCTACTGTAATACAAATTTTGACAAAACCTTTGAATATAAAATGTACGTCCTGCTTTGAGAACTTTGTATAAAGACCCAGCCACTCGATGGAACCCCCTATATAAAAAATTTTCAGTTAAAAAGGGCTCTTTCCATTTGATTTGGGTGTAAAATCAAATGGAAAGAGACTGATTCAAATTAGTCGTTATTCAACGACCTTTTGAATCAGCCTCTTACATATATCTGAGCTCTATTTTTAAAAGTGTTTTATCCCTTTAAATTAGTCATCTTTCCCAACTTCAATAGTTTAGAAAGGGCTTCGTTTGATTGACCCTTACCTTCCTTAGCATCTTCTTCATGATTCACAGGCGCTTCAGATGGAACGATTGGTGAGGAAGCTGGCTTACTTTTCTGGGATACCGGCTGCACCATTTGCTGGGCAAGCGCCGTCCCTTCGGGATTCCCTACAATTAAAGAAACGATATTATAAAGAATCCTTTGCCCTTCCTCCGTTTTCAAAAGTGCTAATTGATCATTCGCAAAGGTGTCTAGTGGAAGGTAAATACCTTGTTCTTTATAAGATCCATTCCTAACCTTTAATCCATCTTCAATAAGCGCGCTAATAAGTTCATTTCTGCTTTTAAAGCTGTCTACCAACTCATTAAATTCATTAGCCCATTTTATCGAGGTTTTTGGGGTATATTGAATTCCCCTACCTGGAGTGATTTTTCTATTGGACAACGTTACCACCACCTTGTATCACAACTAAAAGAAGATGCTGCTCCTACTCTTGAATTTTTATGCTTCAATAGATTGCTTTTCAATTTCAGCAATAATATTTTTCAAGAGATATGCCTTACTTGTAAAGAAACTGGCTTGATCGATATTCGGAGGAAATAAACAATCTTCATCTTTAAGTTCCGCTAGGTATTGATAAGCGAAGAGAAGCCCTCCCCCGACGATAATCATTTGCCCAACGTTTGTATCAACAAAATACCGGATGACTTTATCTTTCACTTCTTCGGCATATTGTTTTGTATATTTTTCTACAATCTTGGTGATATCTGCTGTTTTGGACTGCCATGTCGCTTTAAAGACAGGAGAATATTTAGGTTTTTTAACCATTTTATCGATTTCCGGCTTGATGAACTTCCTCATGAATTCTTCACGTGTAAACGAGATCTTAGGAGTTTTATTCACCCTTTCAAAGCGAGCCCTTATGCTGTCGAATTCCTTTAGTTCAGCTGCTTCTTTCATGATTAAATCAATATATTTATTTGTACCTATCAGATGGTTTGTAGATTTAGTTGAATTTAAACCATTTTCATCATAAAGAGCTAAATCCAATGTTCCAGCTCCCAAATCAGCTATGGCAAACTCATCATGGATTTGTGTTGAAAATTCAGTTTCCACCACTTCCCCATCCACTAAATCAAAGGCCAATGCTAAGTAGCTCGTTACGCCTTCCACATTAAGCTGAACATCCGTAATGTTAATAGTTATGGTTTTGCCTTTATAAGGCCCTTTTATTGCTGTAATTTCATGCTCACCCATATATAAGTTGATTTTTTCCGAAGACGCCTGTTTGGCCTCTTCTATTGGAAGCCCAAAACTCAATGGAACATCTACCTTATTGGTCTTACCCGATTTCCAAGCAGCTAAGGCTAATCCCGCTAAAGTTGTTACAACATGGATTTCATTCCCTAATTTATCTCTTGCATCACTGCTGGTTTCTCTTAAATTATTTTTGTCATTCGTTGAAATTTGAGCATATTCCCCTACTGTATAATAAGCATTTGTTCGATTCTTTGGTAAGGCTTTACTTTTAATATGTAAATGAAGAATCATATCATCAGGAAAAGATTTATCTGCGCTTTCATCTGGCATATCTTCGGCAGTCGTTTCCGCGTTTTCCCCGATAATACTCGCGATATTTAATGAAACAACATTTCCATTTTGATCGATATACGTAATTTTATTAGAAATGTTTCCGCTATCCACTCCAGCAATTAAATAATCCTCTTTAAATAAAAAATCAAGTTTTGTCATGGTCTTCCTCCTTCGGACTAATCTAGTTTAGTCTACTTACTATCCAATATATAGAGACTAACTGTTAAAGTCAATGAAAAACTAGCGATAAATTGACGTTAACGATAATTCAGCGCTGATTTAATATCGTTAAATTAGCGCTACCCCGTCACTTAACACACACCTTTGTGACCAGTCGGTTCGTTTCAACTATATATTTGACGGTAATTTGACGTTATCGTTCTTTTATCGCCTTTAATCACGAGAAAGTTAATCGCAATTTATCGCTACTTATCGTCATATTAACGTTATCGGTCATTTAACGTTGGCGGTTTCAGGAGAATTACTTCATATAAACCATACTAAACTAGATTAGATTAGTCCGGTAAGGAGTACAAATTAACGCTAATCATTTCATATTGTTGCATTCTACCGCTAAATTTATGTCATCGATCATTTAACGCACGAAATGTAGAAGAAACTCATTAAAAATCCAAACTAGATTAGACTAGATTGGTCATTGGTTATTATTGTATTAAAAGATTAATCTAGACTAGATTAAATTCGGTCGGATTCGTTCATTATTTCTAGTAAAGCAAACAATCCTAGTTGATTAGTCTTTATCTAGTAGTTAAACTATAGATAAAGATAAATTGACGCTTAGCGATAGGTAGATAAAAATAAGCTATAGTTAAACTAGCGTTAAGAGGAGGGTTATCGTGACAAACAGAGTTCAGGCAAATAAGGATTTCATTATAGAAGCACTTCGTGACGATGCTTTATTCACTTCGTTGGTACTTGATAAGGAATACAGTGCCAAACTATTTAAAGAAGATATACTAGAGTTGGATTCGAATGCCATGTATTCAACCACCGATTGTTCCGATAAGATCTTTAATATCGCTAATTCGACGTTAAGGTATTACGTTAGGATGCTAGAGGGATACTTAGAGATTTATGTAGAAGGTAGAAAGAAGCGATTGCCATTTCTCACTGTTTTTAAAATCCATATGACTTTACTGTCAATTGAGAGGGGAGAAACGATTTCCGATATACAAGTTAAGTTATCGCTAAAGTCGATTCCTCAACAAAATGGCGGAAAAGCAAAAGGAAGTAAATATAATGAGGATACCTTAGATCAATTATTCTCGGAATTTGATAGAAGGCAGAATGTAATGATGAGAACCTTCACGCTACAAAACACAATCAATCTAATTGAAGTGGAGTTGCTGAGAAGGAGAACTGGAATAGCTGATAGACAAAGACAAATTGAAGTTATAGAAGAAAAGATTAAAAATCATCGGTTAAATCGCAAAATGGATCGACAAGCAGCGAATGTGTTACGAAAAAGTTTGGAGCAAAAGAAAAATACAGGCTTTTTCTCTTTCTTTGCAAAAAAAAGTACTGAAGATACTCTGAATATAGAATCTGACATACTAGTCGATGAAAGGGATATCAAAGCTGACCATATAGAAGTGGAACTTATTGAAGAAATTAATACAATAAGGCAGAAGATTAATCAAATGGAAGAAGAATCACTTGCTTTAGAAAAAAGGTTAAAATCTGAAACAGCACTTCTAACAAATGAAAGGGAAGTATTAGAACAAACTATGGAAGATTAATGGTTCTTTTTTATTTATTTTGGGTCTATGGGATAAGGTGGAAAATTGGCACCCCCCAAACTTTTATATGTAGTACGCTTTCTGGAAGATGGATATTTAACATTTCATTTTGTAGATTCAAATTAGGAATAAGAGTGTCCTTTTGCTTTATGAAGATCAATAAGCTTCTCAATGAGCTCTCTAGAGCTTTATAGCAAGTAAAAGGGGCCTTGCCCCTTAATTAAAAATGTTGAATGCAGGAAAAGGATATAAGTTTAGGCCACCGTCTTGGGTGGTCTAATTTTTTTTTACAAAGTATTTTCTTTTTTAAGGTATTACTTGCAGAATTTTTGGTGAAAAGCGATTTCCTGAAAGGTGATATAGAATGCTGCTCATTTCACTTGTGCTAAATTTTCATAGTTGCCGTTTTAAGCTTACCCAACTAATTGAAGGTTTCTTCTCGTGATTGTTCAAAATTTATAATAAATGAACCTTAATCTAACTAATATGGTTGGTTGATTAATCTTTTCATTAGTTTTCAATATGTAATTGTTGAAAGGCTCATTGTTTTAGAGCGAGTACATTATTCTTAATAATCTAATATTTTAAATTCTGTTTGAAGTGATTAATTTCGTAAATAAACAAATTTAATAAAAAGGCATATTTAATAAGAGAAAACAGATTTAATAAAAGAAACAGAAGTAATAGGCATTTTTCTATTGTTAGGTATATCCCTTGAGGGACAAGGGTTCTAGCCATTTCTAAGAGTTGTTTTAACAGAGTTTCCACTTTCCCACATATAGAATGTAAATGAAGTCACATATACACAGGGCTTTTTTTTAACTATTTACATATTCACAGGAGGGTATTTTTAATATCCACTATTTCACAAGACTACATTCGGAATCTATTAAGCCTAAAAAAATAATCCTTCTCGAAAATTCTGCCAGAATTCGTGACAGAAGAGGGAAGGAAAGACCTTTGTTTTAAGGGAATACTTCAATATTTTTTTTAAGTATATTCGAATAGCCCTGTGAATGTCTTATTTTTTCACAAGGCTGGGTTAAGCTATTAAATTACACCGTGTAGCTCTGGTGCTTGGCCGGTTTTGGTGTACTCTCTGATTTTGGCTTCATGGATTAATTCATAAGGAATCTTTTTTAAGGCCCCAGGGAGATACTTTCTAAAGGCCATTCTGAAAAAGGCGCCAATCGAGTAGAAATGGAAAGAACCTTTTCGTTGTTTTTCTGTATGTATATGAATTCCTATCTGATCTATTGTTTGTAAAAAGAAGGTCTTCATGAATCGATCACGTATGGTAAAGCTTTCATCGTCCTCATCCATAAGATAGTTCAGTTTATTCATTACTTCCTGCTTAAAGGAAATCATGACATCGATTTGGTCTCTTGGTTTAAATTTAATTTGATGTCCATCAAAGAAGTAGGTGAGCTCTTTTGATAGTTTCGCCATGAGTGAGTTGACATTGAATTCATCCGTGTTTTCTTCGACACATTCCGGCTTCAAGGAAAAGGAGGCTTTTTTTATCCATATTTGCTTGCCACGAATCTCTATCCCTGTGAATTCGATGGAAAAAAGAGCTTCTAAAACGCTTAAAGTTTTACGAACCCCTTTTGCATTTTTGTTTAGTTGAAGTTTAAGTGTCTTCATTGTCCGTTCTTGATTTATTTTCTCCATTTCACCTGTCTTGCTGAAAGACAGACCAGTCCGGAACTGGTTAAGTAAGGATAATAGAAGTTCGATACCTTCCGGGTTCGAGGTACGTACGAATTCTGCTAAAATATTCGTTTCAAAAAGGGCGTGCGGTATGATTAGGTAGTTGAGAGATACACCATTAAGTTCAGGTGTATTATACTTATCAACATCTTTTAACATGATAACAGGTAACCCTTCGTGGATTTCCTCTTTTACAAAATGATGATCTTCTAAAAACTTTTTTCCTCCCCAAAGGGTAGAATAAGAGATTCCAAGTTTCTTTGCCCAGTAAGAAAGATTATATTCCTTAAGCATGCCACGTTGGTTTTGTTCTACTTGTAATTGGTTTAACATGGTCATATATACGACATAGGCAGAGGCAGGAGGGCGCTCAAATGACTGATCACGAAGAAAATGGAATTCTTTTAAGATGGCGTGATGCATTCTAAAACCATCGATTCTTATTCTGGATTCTTTCATTTTAGGCCCTCCTCTCGTCTATTTTTCTAGTTTGAATTATAGCAGAATGGAAAAACAGGAAATGGTGTCCTTTATTAAGGGATTTTCAAAGTTGCACAATGTGTGCTCATCCCTTGGGGGGCAAGGGATTGAAAAAAACTCTAAAATTTTTTGTGTGAAAGGAACCGTCATTTTTTCACACGTTTTGTGCATATTGTGAAAGGAACCGTCATGAATTGATGGATAAGCAAATTAGGATAAACGTTGATATATCAATGTTTTCATAAAATAGTCCACCCATAAATGGGCAAGAATTAAAAAACTTGCACAGAAATGTGTGCAAGTTTGTGTGAGAGCAAACGTCATTTTTCTTCATTTTAGAACAAAAAGAGATAAATTTAGGCACTATTTTGTGTGGGCCCCTAATTTTTGCTGAAACTTTGTTGGTGATTTAGGGGTGTAAAAGGTTGGTTGGTCATAATGTTTTAAAAAATCCCAGATCAAAAACAGGGAGTTGTGCACATTGTGAAAGGAAACGTCAAACTAGAAAAAAGTTGCACAGCTTATTATGGATGAGTGATATGTGCAAGAAGGCATCGAGCTTATGGGATGTTGTTATTGGAAGATAAACTTGCATACCCTTATCTTTGTGCACATTGTGAGAGCAAACGTCCAATGAAGGAAAAGTTGCAATCCTATACAATGGTGTGCACATTGTGAAAGGAACCGTCATTCTTTAATCATTAAGTGGGTTGAGATAACCACTGGTATATCAACAATCTAATGAAAAAAGCCATTTATAATCGAACTAAAAGCGTAAAACTTGCACAAAAACGTGTGAAAGGAAACGTCATTTCCCTGTTTATTTGACCAGAAGGAGATTACTTTATGCAAGGCTTTTGGTAAAGAACCTATATTTAAAAGAAGATTTATATTAAAAGTCTTGTGCACATTGTGAGAGGAAACGTCAAATAAAAGATAAGTTGCAATTTCATGGAGAGTAGCCATCCGGCTGCTTTTTTGTTTTATTTTTCCCATTTGCCTCCCGAATCGTAAAACAGCGCAAGCCTCCTTGGCTTCCAGCCGGCAGGAAGCCAAGGAGGCAGCCAATAGGTCAAGGGGTACCAAACTTTTTTATTACGGATGCTAGTGCAACATAAAAAACTCAGTTCTCAGAACGCCCTGGATCGATTGTCTTTGCGTGTTTTTCGTTCTACTTGCAACAAGGGGGAACATTCATCCCCCTTTGGTGAACAGATGCGCTTTGCAAGTTAAAAGGGAAAATATCGCATGTGAACTGAGAAGAAGTGTGATGTGCACATTGTGAAAGCAAACGTCAAAATAAAAAAAGTTGCACGTTTAAACCGTGTGTTGACAAAAGCAACAATGCTCACTCATAATTACCATATTACTAGATTAGAAGAGGAACATATATGGATTTTTTAGTAGGAGTTAAAGAGGTGGGGGAAATTCTCGGATGGGATCGGAGAAAGGTTTCCACCTATCAGCTGCGTGGCGTGCTTCCTAAGCCAGTGGTCCAATTATACAGTGGCCCCATATGGTTTCGAAAACAAATCGAATTTTATAAGGTTGGGAAAGATTTTGGTGTCAGGACTTATTATATAAAAGATGAGATGGTCTATGAATGTATGCATAATCAACCCTTCAAAGATACTATCTATTCCCCTAACGATATCAAAGAACAGATGGGAAATTATATCCTTTATCAGGAAAAGGACATCCAACAGTTGAAAAATGCCATCCTAGAAAAAAATCCGATCGTTCAGTTCCTTTCTTTTGAGTCCGTTAGCTTCCTTCACGATTTGGGTATTTTGGAAACTGTTGTTTTTCAAGATTACATCCAACAGTACTCATTTGAGGACATAGAGTCGACAAAAGAAGGGCGGGTTAAAGAATAATGTTACAACCCCTGCAAACGAAATTTTTGAATGTCATGAAAACGATTTTTCCAGATTTTCCTCAACTCTTTGTCGAATGGAATATGGATATCAACCATCTTATGTCAGGTCAAGATGATTACCAGCCTAGCCAAACATTAAAAGCATTTTTTGTGATTTTGGATAGCTTGGTGAAAGATTATGGATTGAAATTCGAGGATATGGAACAATGGGTTGACGATTACATAGAAGAAATTAGAAATTTTGTCCTTCCATACATACAGATTATAGGAGAAGAGAATTCAGCACATTCCCCAAAGTCTAACAACAGGGAAGTGATAAATGCCTTGTTGAATCAAAATTTTGCCGAGTCCGGTTCGGCCTTATTATTTCATAAATTAAGGGAGACCATCAGTAAAAATGAATTCGACATTGCGACTGATATTCCTACTGCAAGGATTGCGGAGAGGGCTTTAGAAGCGACGGCTCAAGTGAGGGCAGAAAATGATTATCTGATGATGAAATCTAATGTAGCCATCGAACAATGGAAAAATCTCACCTCTCAAGCCATCACGTCGATGGATGACTTAACCGCAGATATTTTTGATATTGTCTCGATTCTTTGGATGCAACAGGCTACTCATAAGGACCAAATGATTCATTTCCATACGGATGATGCTTTGAATCTAAGGAGATTGCAAGGTCGGAAAGAAGATTTAGACGGCTATCAAATGTCTTATCGAAAAAAAGAACGTGACGATATCATGAAAAGGTTGGCCGCTCTCACAACGATATGGATAAGAATTGAAAAAGAGAATTTGAGGTTCATCAATGAGGATCAGGGAGATTTTGAAGAAATTGGACAAGTCCAGTTTAATCCCTTGTTTTTGGTGGATAGCGTGACGGTAGCCTATCGGGGGGATAACCCGATTGGTATTTATGAATGCAGCATTCGTCCAGGGGAATTGCTTGCAAACTTCTTATACGGTTCCCAAAGGAGCAGTGGGCGGCTTGCATTAAAGACTCTAGAATACCATCCAATTAAGCAAAAGTACCATAAACGGTTATCCAGGTACCTGTCCTGGCAGTGGAGGATTCGCCAGAAGAGTGCAGACTATCTCAGGGCTTATCATATTGGGGGAGACAAAGGGCTTTTAAAAGTCATGGATTTGGACGTGAATCCGCGATATGGTTCAAGGATTAGAGAACAATTTGAAGAAATATTGGACACCCTGCAGCAGGATGGAATCATTAAAGGGTGGAGCTATAAGGAAAAAAACCTTGAGAAGCAAATTGAGCAGGAGAGAAATTGGTTCGCAAACACCTGGTTGAAGGCACGTGTACAAATCATCCCACCTACTGAAATCACGGGAATGGGAGATGACCAGGACTTATTATTGATTGAGGATCAGGACTATGACACAGAGAATTTCCTAACTATGTTGAAAGGTATGACGGACAGGGAGACTGGTGCAACCAGGGAGATGGTTGAAGAAAAGCAGGTTTCTCCTGAAACGATAAATAAGGAAAGAACGGATCGGGGATTAAGCATTTTAGAGGCAGCTAAGGAAATGGGCATCTCCCATAGTACCTTGTCCAGGTATGAAAGGAATCTAATTAAACGTCCGTATACAGTTAGCTTAGAAAAAATGAAAGAGTGGTTAAATGCAAAATAAGCATCTAAACGGTGCTTATTTTTTTGAAGATTTCTCCTAACATATCATGCGGAGCATCATCTCAATAATTAAAGATAAATGCATCTTAATTTGCACTGACATAAATATTGAAGGGTGGATGAATGAACAAAAGACCGTTTATTGTTTTGAACAAGGAAAAAAGATTGAGGGCATTAAAATTTTTGTGATTGAAATGAAGAGAGAGCAAGGATCGCTGGTTGAAGTGCTATTGGTGACTAAGTTGCCTTGCTCGAAATATAATATTCCCTCAAAGGGCGAATGTTACATATCAGACACAAACTGTGATTGTTACAGTCCGAAAAAAGTAACTAGCCACCGGCCAGGTCAAATGTTGCTACAAATACTAAAAATGGATAGGATCTGTCCCCCTGTTTAGTAAGCCAATTCGATTATTTTGGAGTAATTATTGGTGAAAATATTGTAGGGTGAATAGTCCGTTGATGGTATGCAATAGAAGAGAAGTTGTTTGTTAACGAAGGGGAGCGATAGTTGATAACCGAAAAGCATAGGTAATGAACTTGGAGAAACTTATACAAGTTCATTACCTATGCAAATTGCATTGTGAATGCATAGGTTCATATTTTGAAATTTACTTGAGATTAATGGACTTTCCCCTTCAAATGTTTTCCCTAGCCTTTCGTATATTCTATTCGGTTTCATCATCAAGCAGGCGCAGGATATTTTCTATGACACCCGCATGATCACCTTTTCGAAATTTATCAATAAAGTCTATATAAAGAAGCTCAAATACCTTTTCTAGTGTGTAGCCATGTTCTGGCTGAACTTCCTCCATATCGGCAAGCAAAATCTCTCCACGTAAGGCGTATTTCCTTCTCATGCGTAAATTCAACGTTTTTATTTCTTGGTTCTTTTCTTTATGGATTAATTTAAAAGCAGATTCCCCATACTTTTCAAGTCTTGAATCTTTACCAGCATACTTATCCAATGAGGTGAGCAATCGGAATATGGCATTTGAGTCTGGATTCTTTTTCGCAAACAGTAAAAAGTCATTATATAAAAGATTCATCAAGTCGTTTTGTTCGAAATGCAGGTCTGATAGGTCTTGAATATCTTCACAGAAAACTTCTGCTCTTAGAAATAGATTCAAGGGGACGTCTATACTCAGTAAGATGGTTGAAGATTTATTTACTTTATGGAGTAACTTTCCGATAAAGTTTGTTGATCCGATTAAAGATAGTTCTTCATCTATAAGATTGGCTTGGCTATATTTCCCCATCGGTTACGCCCCCTAGTTGTCTTTTTTTGTATGCTTCTATAAAAATCCGATGAGCTGCTTTTCGAACGCTACATTTCCAAACGGCCGCATAATCGCCTATCTTTTGATACGTTTCATGATCTACTTTGCAATGAACCGTGTAAGGCTGGTCTGTATAGGTGACGTCAGGGTATACGAGCACCTGTTCAAGACCAAAAAACAGTATTTCCGTGCCAAAGGCTGTTTTGGAGCCATTCCAGTATCGTCGGGATTCCCGTCTTAATATCATGTCCATGGGTTCGTCCACGGGGATTTTTATGTCGTGAAGCTTATCCGAACGAACTTTTCTTTTTTGTGGTTCAATCGTTTTTTTATTAGAAGAAGAGAGAACCGGATTCAAATGTTTAACCTTTCCCATTTGGTTTTCCCCTTTCAGAATCGTCTTTTTCTTTGGGTTGGTTGGTCAGTTGGTTACATCGTTACGCTATGCCAAGAGTGGAGGGAGGTATATTTGCTAGGGATTGTGGCAAGGCTTTTTTTAAGTGAGGTGATACGAAATGAGTAAAGATATTTCAAAAGAACTGGCTGAAAAGCTTGCTAATAAGGCATCCACGCTACATTACGTAAAGAGCACAAATGAATCTAAAAAGAAATAATTAGCCTAAAATAATCTTAATTCCACCCTGTTCAGTGAGTTTGTATGGGGCTTGATTCTGTTTTGTAGTATAGTTTTGATCTGTCCAGCAACCATCTTCATCCCGCCCCCAATCCGGGCAGGGGAGAGGGACGTCAGCAATTTTATGTTTTTGAAGGATACTTTTATACTCGTTTGAATGTGCGGCAACAAATAAGGCCAAACGGATAATTTGATTACGGTCTAGATCGGTCGCTTTATACACATTATCTATATAATTTTTATAAACGTCCGGGTATCTTACGGTAGGTCTATACACCATTTTCCTTCCTCCTTTTTAAATAGTATATGGACGTCTGCTGGTTAAAATGCCATTTGGTCAAATATGGTTTAGTGCAAAAATTCTGAGGTTGATCAAGGAATAATTAATTTGGATTAGTCTGGTCTGGTTTTTAAAAAAAACCAAACTAGTCTAATCTAGGTTAGTCTAGTTTGGTGTGGTTTAGTTTATTTTGTTATTTGAAGCCATGGAACTTTCAATAAAGAGGGATAGTTAAAAAAGAAAGAAAATTCGTCTGTTTGTTTTACTACTTCACCGTTGGATCGAGTAAGTAAGATAAGGCCAAGTCTAGATTTTGAATAGCCAGAAGGGATCACCTTTTTCAAACAAAAGTACGTTTGCCTCGGCATTAATAACTATTGATAACCACTACCTGTAAGGTTAACCCTAAAACTGCTTCATTTAGTCACATTTTGGGCTATCGGCACCATAGAACGTTCTGAAAACCAGAAGATATTAGGAGACAAAGAGAATAAAAGGTTAAGTAGAGCTGCATATTCTTATCAAGAATTACCACCTAAAATCGATGTAAAAAGGCAAACAATCTATCATCATGTTCAGTGTACTTGATCAAATTTTGGTTTGTTCATTCATGATAATTAATTATTTTAAAGACGTAATAATACCATTACTGATAAGAACTAAATAATTCATACTAAGTGTAAAAAAACTAAAAGGATAAAAAATGATACCTCTATCATGAAAATTGAAAGGAAGAAAATAGCGAAACTGTGTATGTGTGGTTAATTTATGGGGCGTTCAAGAATGGCTTTATCTTATTATTTTTAATGGACTTCCTCATCTAAACTTTTTATCTGTCGAATTACATATTCTTTATTTTTATTTTTAAAATTAGCTAATACCTTTAGTAAGTTTTCAGTGTCCTTGAGGGACATACTTTCTTCTTCTAAGTACTTTTCCAAAAGTGCTCCTTTTTGAATCAGTCTGCGCGTTCGTTCTTTTCTGGCTTCGTTTGAAACTTTATGTTCTAAAACCCTCTTCTTTTGCTCCAGAACCTTTATTCTGTCCTTCATTTTTTGTAGTTCTTCATTAGGCATATGAATTACCCTTTAGGTGGATTTTGTGGAAAATTCTTCTCTTCCTCATCATCCTCTTTTGAAGAAGAGGCTTCACTTAATGATTTCACTTGATGATTAAAGGAATCAATTAATTCCTTTGCTTCATTCACATCTTCCACTTCCCATGAATCCATAAGATATTTCCCAATTTCCCTTTGAGTGTTGTTTAATATCCTTTTCTGTTTTTCCTTCAATCTTTTGATTTGCTCTTCAATACCTAATATTTGTTCTTTCGTATTCTGTTTTACCAACACGAGCACCCCTTATGGATATTTTTCCTAATTGTAACACTTGTCCTAGAATATGGAAAGTGATAGAATGATCCCGAAGATAAGATCAAGGGCGCACTTATATACCACTATCGTGGTATTGTGCATTGGCTTCTCCTTCGTAGAAACCAATTTCGTGAAGCGTCTGAAAAATTCGCTTCGCTCATGTTAGTAAAAGAAAGTGAGGTGCATGAACCGTGGCCATCTACCATTTCTCCAATCAGATTATTTCAAGAAAAAAGCAACAAAATACCATTGCTGCAGCTGCATATCGTTCTGGTGAGAGATTGGTAGATGAAAGAACCAATGAGTCCAAGTTTTATAAAAGACAAGTGAAACCGATTATTCATATTCTCGCGCCTAGTCATGCACCTAAATGGGTATATGATCGCCAGCAATTATGGAATGAAGTGGAGAAAGTAGAAAGACAATGGAATGCACAACTTGCCCGTGAAATGAATGTAGCCTTACCAAAGGAACTATCTCATGAAGAGCAAGAACAATTAGCCATTAAATTTTGTAATGAGGTTTTTGTGAAGGATGGCATGGTTGCCGATTTAGCGATCCATAGAGATGATGAAGAAAATCCACACTTTCATATCATGTTAACCATTCGACCTTTTAATGAAGAGGGAACATGGGGAAATAAACAAGTGAAGGTTAAAGAAATTATTAATGGAAAACAACAAATAAAAGCCATACATACAACTGATTGGAATACCAAAGAGAAGCTTGTTTACTGGAGAGAGCAGTGGGCGACTTATGCAAATCAATTCTTAGAGAAAAATGGTTTTCCTGAAAGGATCACACATTTATCGAATAAAGATCAAGGGCTTGAAACGCTCCCGACCATTCATGAAGGAGTTGTCGCAAGGCAGCTGCAAAATGAAGGGAAAGAATCTGAAAGAATTCGAATAAATATGGAGCGTAAAGAGTACAACAAAATAATCATCGAACTGTCAGAAGTGAAGAAAGAAAAACAGATAAAAGAAAGAACAGAGAAGTTTGTTCGCCGCTTCACTCCTTTAGAGAAAAAACAACTACGTGAGTCAGCCAAATCCTTACGACTTTTTGTCAATTACGAAAACATCAACACTAGAAGGAGCCAGTTAGACAAATGGCATGCGCGCCTAGAGTTTAGTCAGGATTCCGTTGATACATTTAAAAAAATGAACCGGATTGAAAGAGAAACAGACATGTTAGATCAAGCTGAAAATATTTTGGAAAATGAGGCCAATAGGTTTTTAGAAAAGTATTATCCGAATTTTAATATTGAGAATCATTCTAAAGAACAAAAAATTGAGGTTGTTGAAACGACGGTCACCCAGAATAAAAGGTTAAGTACCCATGAAATTGAAAAAGTTATTACCTATTTAGAGAAAAAGCAAATCGAAAAGGACTTATATGTCTTACTGAACAATAGACCACAGTTTGTTCTTTCCATACAAAGAGAAATTCAACGTGCAGAAAAGCAGTTCGAGAATTTGCGTTTGAAAAATGGGGTTAATTTTGCTGATGGGTCAACAATTAAAAATGCTTCTGAAAAAGAGTTAAGTCAAATGCAGTTTTTATTAAAACAAAAAGAGAATTTGAACAAATCATTAGGCATGTTGGGGCAGCTTTATGACCAACAACTTCACGCTATGTATCCTAATTGGAATGGACGTAATTATTTATCGATTGAACAAAAGGAACTCTTTGTCATGGCAGAAGAGTATTTTGGGAAAAACATTACGCCTGGGGATTTTTCAAACTTACCAAGAAAATACTCTAAAGATGAACAAATTGAAATTATTTTCTCTTTTTATCAAATTAGTAAGGGTCATAATGATTCATATAAACGAAATCAATCTATTGAGCTCTTAAATAAGAAGTATCCAGAATTCCAAACAGATAATCAATCTTATAAACATATGTTCTATTATGAGTGCATGCGATATTCTGATGAAATTGGCCAAGAACGAATGAATCAACTTCAAAGTGCATTTAATGTCCAGCACGTTGGTAAAGAAGAGGACTCCCAACTTGAGCGTTCCGCCACTTTCGGTCCAAAATCGAATCATAATTCCAGTTTTTTGTCTTATGATGCTTCTGATTTCTTTTCTATTCTTGAAAGTGCAATCCATGAAGCTGATCGAAAATGGAGAGAAGATGAACTTGAACAGAAAAAAAACAAGAGGAAAAGACAAAAGGGTATGGAACGCTAGTATTGCGGGTATTTGGATGTTGAACACATTCTAGCGTTCTTGTCGAAGACTTGCTAGCTCAACCTTTTTCGTAGGTGAACAATGAAGCAGATGCACTAATTGAAAAAATTGAAAAGTAGGTGAATCCACTAACTTGATTCATTTTTGGGGGTCCTCTACCGATTTGGAAGCTACAACACATGGGTCCAATGATTATGTACGAAACTATATGTTTTTGGAAGATAAAAATCTGAGTCCTATAGCCATAGGAGGCTTTAATTGTTCATCCTTTGTGCTCGCGGTTAAGAAAGTAGGGTTAGAATAAGGCCTATTATCTTCTACCAGATCGAAAATCTTCTTGCATCTGGAAAAGATGCCCAACAATAAATGGAAATTAAAGGGGGAGATCATTATTGACCATTAGGATGAAAGGATATTGACATATTAGATGACTGAAAAAAATTGATTTTAAAGAGTTGATTTCCCATTTTTTTCTTAGATTGGGGTTATATCAAAATGTTGAAGGTACCCGAGCTATTGTCGGTAAAAATATTATAGATTTTGTTTATTTTAAAATAAACCTCGTTAGAATATATAAAATAATCTTCATCCATAAATAGCTAAATACTCATTATTCTTATTTAGCAAGAGTTGTTTGAGATTCTCACAAAAATGTTGAATAAAAAGTAAAGATTAATATAACTTGTTGCGTATTGGTTTTTGCATGTACCTCTTCTTCTCTAATTCAAGGTCATCTAAATCTATTATTTTCATCATATGGATTAATGATGTGCTCCGCACCACTGTCATCGATTTGACCGTCATTAAAAACAATTTTTCTTCCGTACCAAAGGTGCGTTTCATAATTACCAAAATATTCATTGTTAACCTCCATGAAAAATTTTTTAAAATAATGACATTTTTTTAAAACAAAGGAGGGTTCTTCCACCTACTTTTTAAGAAACGGGAGAACCATCCCCATATTTTCTACTTTCATATCATTGGGTTATGGCATTTGTTTAGTTATGCTTTCGATTTTTAAATAAAATCTAGACTATTTATTAATAAGCATCCAATTTCAAGTTTTCATCAATGAGAAGTGTTGGTTCTGTTACTGCTTGGATTTCTTCAACAGAATACCCTTTTGCTACCTCTACTAGCTTTAATCCTTTTTCCGTGACATCGAATGAAGGACTAAGTATGGAATTAAATGAGAGTTTAAAAAACCTCATTTAGATGAGTTACGATGAAGCGTACCATAAGTAATATAATGAGGCTTTTACGCATATAAAGAAAAAACACTATCCAGATTCTTTAATTAAAATTCAAAGCATAAACAATCAATGATCTCTTAATAGGCTATACAGCTAATCCTTACTCCGCTTGTGCTTTTATTGTGAGAATTAAGAAAAATGATAGGTAGAAGGTGACAAACATGGAAGCAATCGTCCTAGCTGCTGGATATTCCAGCCGAGCGAATGCATTTAAAATGACTTTGCCGATGGGGCAAATGGGGCAAATGAGCGTGTTGGAGCAAACGATTTCTAAATTTGAAGGATTATGCAGCAGGGTCATTGTCGTAGCTGGGTTTCAAGCGGAAATCATCCAAGAGGAAATTGCCAAAATCATCAGTAAAAATGCCTACTCATTTCAGATCAAGTTTGTTTATAATGAAAACTTTAACCAGGGAATGTTTCATTCCATTCAAAAGGGCTGCAACGAAGTAAATGCCCCAACCTTCTTTATAACACCCGGAGATTGTCCGCTTGTTAAAAAAGAGACTGTTCAGCTACTAGCAAAACACAAAGGAAACGTAGTTATTCCCAGCTTTGACTATAAAGGCGGCCATCCCATTAAATTATCAAGTGAAGTGAAACAGAAAATTCTCGAAACCAATCCAGAGAGTAATTTGCGTGTGGTCCTGGGTGGTTACGAAAAGCAATACATGAATGTAGATGATGCGGGAGTATTAATTGATGTTGATACACCGGAGGATTACCAAAAAGTCATTGATTATGATAAAGCTTTAAATTTCTCGAAGTAAAAATATAATTAAAAACTACGAAAATCTTGAATAGAAATGAATCATAAAAGATTATTCTCATTGATAAAATCGTAGGAAGAGGTTTCTATTCAGAATATATCCCTTTAAAAAAATGAGTTGAAGGGTGTTGTTGCAATGAATCTCAAAGACATAAGCACCTCAGTGCCCAAAAAGGACCATAAAGGTAAAGTATCGGGCCAGTTGCCCTATATTAGTGACGTGAAAGTGGAAAATATGGTTTATGGTGTTTTGTATCGATCGCCAATTGCTTATGGAAAAATCATATCCATTCAATTACCTAACCTTCCGGAAGGGTATGAAGCTGTTGGAGCAGAGCATATCCCCGGACCGAATTATGTCAAAATTATCAAAGAAGATCAGCCCATTTTTGCCAATGAGTGGGTCAATTATATTGGTGAGCCGATTCTCATGCTCACGGGCAAAGACCTGGATATCCTGTACAGTTTGTTAAATGAAGTGAAGGTTGAATTTGAAGAACATCAGGCTATCTATACATTGGACGAAGCGATCAAGCAAAAATCAGTATCCTTAGTTTTGGCAAGCTATGAATTTGGGGAAAGCTTAGAGAACATTTCAGCTATCGAGCAGGGAGCCCATCAAATCATCGAAGAAGAATATGATACAGGTTATCAGGAGCATGTCTACCTTGAGCCGCAAGGAATGCTCGCCGTTTATAAGGATGATGAAATTGTCGTCCAGGGATCGATGCAATGTCTTTATTATATAAAAAATGCATTGCTAAGCGCATTAGCCTGTGGTGACTATGAAGTCAGAGTTGTTCAAAGTCCTACCGGCGGAGGTTTTGGCGGCAAAGAAGATTATCCTTCTATGATGGCTTGTCACGTAGCCGTTGCCGCAAGAGCAGTCAAAAAATCGGTAATGCTTGTGTTCGACCGTTCTGAGGATATGCTGGTTACGACGAAAAGACATCCGGCCAAACTCAAATATCGAACGGCCCTTGATAAGGAAGGAAATATTTTGAGCATGTGTGTTGACATTTTTCTCGATGGAGGGGCAAATGTGGGATTGAGCTCTGTCGTGCTGCAGCGCGCATTAATAAACAGTGCCGGTGTTTATAAAATTCCGCATTTTCATGCAAAAGGCTATGTCTTAAAAACCAATACCGTTCCGAACGGTGCCTTCAGAGGCTTTGGTGCTCCACAAAGCTTTGCCGGAATCGAAAGTCATATTGGACATCTTAGTAAACTGGCAAAAATCGACCCGCTTGAATATAAACGAAAATACCTCGTCAAACAAGGAGACCCGACCATCACCAAAGGTGCATTCCGCGACCCGATATTAGTGGAAGAAATGATTGAGGACATACTCAACGTGTCAGAATACAAAAAGAAAAAAGAAGACTTTCAGCGCTTAAATCAACAAAATCAGCGCTATAAAAAAGGCATAGGAACTTCGCTGTTCCTCCACGGCTGTGGATTTACAGGCAGTGGCGAAAGAGATCATATTAAAGCAACGGTGAAGCTGGTTAAATCAAAGGACGACCAGGTATCACTAAAAATCTCAAACTCTGATATGGGACAAGGTATTTTGACGACGTTGTGTAAAATTGTCGCCAAAGAACTTAACCTCCCGTTCGAAGATATTTTGTACCCTTATCCCGACACAAAAGAGGTTCCCGACTCGGGTCCGACCGTAGCTTCCAGGACGACGATGATTGTCGGAAAATTGCTTGAACGGGCCGCAATAAAACTTAAGGATCAGTGGCAAACAGGGGTGGAACAGGAAGTAGTTGAGCACTATGTTCACCGTGAAATGGTTCCTTGGGACGAGAAAACCTTCACTGGAGATGCCTACCCGGCTTATTCATGGGGCGTTAATATGGTTGAAGTAGAAGTTGATACGTTAACAGGAAATATAAAGTTAGAAAAAGTATACGGCAATTATGAAGTTGGGAAGGTCATCGATGAACGGATTATGAAAGGCCAAATTGATGGTGGTTTGGCTCAAGGGCTAGCATACGGTTATCTAGAAAAGATGACGTCAAAGCAAGGTAGAATCCAACAAAAAAGCATATCGGATTATGGACCGCCGACTTCATTGGATGTTGTTTCAATTGAAAGCAAGGTCTTTGATAACCCCTATGCTGATGGTCCATACGGGGCGAAGGGCGCAGGTGAATTGACTTTAATCGGAGGCGCTCCAGCAGTCCAAGCTGCGATCGAGGATGCCCTGCAAACTTCTTTTCAGCAAATTCCGATTACACCGGAAGTCATTATTGAAAGTCTTTGGATGAAAGAAGGTGAAGAGGGTTGATTAAATTCACACTAAATGGAAGAAAGGTAGAAACTGACGCCCCTGCTACAGCAAGATTACTAGATTTATTAAGAGATGAGTTTGAGTTAATCGGAACAAAGGAAGGCTGTGGTGAAGGGGAGTGCGGAGCCTGCAGTGTTTTTGTGAATAACCTCCTGCAAAACAGCTGCCTTATTCCAATTGGCTCGATTTCTGGTGCCGATATTCAAACGATCGAAGGCATCATTGAAACGGAACAATTTAAAATTTTAGATGAGAGCTATTCCATCGCCGGGGGAGTGCAATGCGGCTATTGCATTCCGGGGATGATTATGGCAAGTGCTGCTTTGTTATCTAAAAATCCTCATCCTTCAGAGGCTGAAATTCGTGAAGGCATCTCCGGAAATCTGTGCCGATGTACGGGCTACAATATGATTGTTGAGGCGATTAACTTAGCAGCTAAAAAAGGTGATGGCTTATGTTAGAGAAAATAACAGCGTATCGCTTCGAGCGTTTAGACGAAACGTTGAGCCAATTGAATAGAGAAGATTGT
The DNA here is from genome assembly GCF_001578185.1 of Peribacillus simplex. Lineage (NCBI taxonomy): Bacteria > Bacillati > Bacillota > Bacilli > Caryophanales > Bacillaceae > Peribacillus > Peribacillus simplex. Next base: position 157,941 of record NZ_CP011009.1, read on the forward strand.
GCAATCATAGCCGGAGGCACCGATGTTATGGTTCTTCACAAAAGTAGAAGGGGAGTACCTCCGAAAATCCCTAAACCGATTGTTTTTATTAATCATCTTTCCGAATTAAAGCAGGTGTATCAACATCACAAGGATCTCCACATCGGGGCCTGCTGTACCTATAGTGAATTACTTGAAAATCCGTTGATTCCTTTTGCTTTAAAGAATGCAATTAAAACAATTGCTGCCCCGGCAATTAGAAACCGGGGAACATTAGGCGGTAATATTTGCAACGCCTCTCCAGCCGGTGACATGCTTCCTTTATTATATGTATACAATGCAAAGATTCTGTTGCGCTCCGTAAATGGTGATCGCATGGTTGCGATTAGCGATTTTATTCAAGGTCCACGACGGGTTCAACGCTTTCACAATGAAATAGTGACGGAGATTATTCTGCCGTTCGTATTAGAAGATTCACATGTCGTTTTCGAGAAAGTCGGCAACCGCAACGCAGATGCCATTGCCAAAGTATCCTTTGCGGGTTTCATCCGGATAAGCAAAGATCGAATCGATGACATTCGATTTGCCTTCGGGGCGGTCGGACCTACGATGGTTCGTTCCATTGATATTGAGAAGAAGCTGGTTGGAAAAACGATACCATTAGCCGATGCAGACATCGCTGCGATTGTGGCAGCCTTCGATAAGGTCATTAGACCAATCGACGATCAACGCTCCACTGCGGCTTACAGAAAAACCGTTGCGTTACATCTTTTACGTTATTTTCTTAGCATGAAGCAATATCAACCGGATTAATGTTTAAAAATAGGGGGGAGCTTTTCATGCTGCTGATGGAAAAAGTGTCCATGCTGACGCGTCAAAACGAAACCTTTGCTTTAGCCATGATTATTGAATCAAAGGGCTCGACTCCCAGGCATGTTGGAAAAATGATTGTCTACCGGGATGGTACCATTGAAGGGACTGTCGGAGGGGGCTTGGCTGAACACTATGTGATCGAAGATAGTGTAAAGGCGATCCAAAATGGCCAATCGAAAATCGTTGAATATAAATTGAATAAACATGCAAAAGACGGAATTCAGATGAATTGTGGCGGCACGTTACGGGTCTTTATTGAAGTCTATACAAGGAGGCCTGAACTCATTCTGGCTGGGGCTGGTCATTTAGGCCATGCGTTGGCAAAGCTCGCTGATTTCCTCGAATATCCTTATTGCATTGTCGATGATCGCGTTGGTTATTGTACGAAGGAACGCTTTCCTAATGCGACAAACCTTTTTGTGAACGAGGATATTGGAAAGGCTTTGCTTGCAGCCAATCTAAATGAAAAGTCATATGTGGTAATTGTTACAAAAGATTGTGATGATATTGTATTAAAAACAGCACTGCAATTTCCGATTGCATATGTTGGGATGGTCGCCAGTAAACGCAAGGTCATAAGCATATTTGAAAAGTTAAAAAGTGAAGGGGTCACGCAAGAACAATTGGAGCAGGTCCATTCTCCAATCGGATTGGAAATTGGCTCGGAAACATCAGAAGAAATTGCCATCAGTATTATCGGACAAATCATCAAAGTAAGCAAGGAAAAAAAGCCTGTAAAAGTGAAACAATTAAATAGATAAGTAGAAAGGTATAACACCTGAGGCAGATAAAGCTAAAATCAAAATGTCTAATATACAATGGGGTCAGTCCCCGCTGTGTTAAAGTATTAACTCAGTGGGACTGACCTTTTTTCTTTGATAAAAGCTAGAAGCAGGCCCTTGCTCTTCAGAGTGGGCTTTTTGTCGTTTTGATTAATTCATTAATATGGTAGGAATATTTTACTTTATATGCTACTACTATCATACAATACACAAAGAAAAATTTTGGGAGGGATTTTGTATGGGGATATTAGATGGACTTATGGGAAACGGGTTCTGGTGCAAAGATTACATCCATTGGAAAGAGGTATATAGATTCCTATGGAATCAGCTCTTATGCAGCCATCCCAAATAGTTGATGAATGAACTTCACTTGATTTTGGACAGAGTTGTCCTTTTTTAATGATATGCATCGCTTCTATTCCCGAAAGAACGAAAAGATTTCAATCCTAACATAGAACGAACTCTCTTTTTAATAAAACGATGATCTTGTTCCACAATGTTATTAAGATATTTTCCTGCCTTATTTGGATGCCTAGGGGCATCTTTTTCTCTTTCTTCAACTCTTCAATCGCTATAGGATAGGCTGGGTTCTTGTCTACTGTGATCACACGGGGCTTTGAAACATGAAAAGACCGCAAAGCTTTTTTGAAAAAGCGCTTTGCAGCCTTATGATCTCTTGTTTTACTTAAATAAAAATCAATCGTATTTCCTTCTGAATCAATAGCACGATATAAGTACATCCATTGTCCTTTTACTTTTATATAGGTTTCATCGACTCTCCATGAGTCGTTTGTTTGCTTGAGATGACGCCGTACTCTCTCATCTAATTCAGGGCCATACTGATGAACCCAGCGCATGATGGTTGTATGAGCAATAGATAGTCCGCGTTCTTCCATCATTTCGACCAAATCACGAAAACTGAGGTTGTACCGTAGGTACCATCTCACGGTTAATAAAATAATATCAGGTTGATAATGTTTCCACTTGAATAGATTTTGCTTTTCCATACTGATCACGTCCTTTTTAGAGTACTAGTATCAGTAGTCCAAGATTTAAAGAATAGTTTCAAGTCATCTGGAATTTTTGCACCAGAACCCTTTTTAATATATGTGAGAAAATTTATACTCAAAAAATAAATATTTTATTAATTATATGTATAAAAAAATAATAGCTGGGGAATCATAAAGATAAAGAAGTTAAAGATAGGGGGTAAAATAGTGTTAAGAGAAAGCAAATTAACGTTGTCTGATTTTGTTAATAAAGATCGATTTGAACTAAACTCTTATCTTACCCATTTGATCCATCAATTTTATGATAATGATCTGAATCAGTCTAAAGATAGAATGGTATAGATTAACGATTAAATAAACTGAAAGAATAATAGTTTTTGAGATGAATTAAAAAATTCTTGTTTAAAGACCATAACTGAAGGTTTCAATGAGTTTACACTTTCAGATGTTAACTCATTGGTTAAAAATACCATGGAACAACAAAGTAAAATGTTTGAATAATCTGAAAACTTTTAGTATAATAGAAAAAAGGTCAAGGAGTTGGTTTCCTATGGAAAGGAATTTGGTTAATACACCACCACAACCTGAAGTAAACGTCATGGATTCTGAATTTGCTGAAATGGTGTTAAACAAAGCCCTTCGTAATTTCAGAAAAGAACAAATCCGAAAAGAGATTGACCAGTCATTACAGGATCAAAACAAAGAAGAATTCCTACGATTAACTGAGGAATTAAAAAACATTTCTTAAAATGTTGTATTATATATCGAGATGATTTTGAAATGAACTTAACATAATCGTAATTTTAAGAAGTACGCCAAAAAGCCAATCCCATATCTATCAAGGGATTGGCTTTTATTTGATTTTTATCGATTAAGCACGATATTAAACATCGTTGATTTATCAACATTTTGGGCTTCTGAAGAAGCCTAGCTGCTGTATAAAAAAGTGGGGTTTTATGCAATCTCTTCTTTCACTAAAGCGCCCGATTACGGAATAAGTATAACATATTTCTTTGTCTACCTATTTTACATAATGTGATGTTTTAGGTACTGAAAAAGGATCTTCAATCGAAGATCCTTTTAGTGAACTAACACTTTTCGCATAAGAATTACAACGCTTTTTATCTCCAATAGTCCTACAAGAAATCGCCAATCGAGTTGGTTTTGTACAGCGATCTAGTAAGTAGCAAGCAGATGAACTCATCGCTCTTTGTGTTTGGCTCAGCCAAGAAGTCGCTCTTACATCACTTACGCATTTGTAGTCGATTAGAGGCTTCGACGGGTGTACTAATGAGCCAAGAGGGACTCAATCAGCGCTTTTTAATCCTGCAGCTGTCGCATTCCACCGAGAGTCTTTTTTCCACCTTTATATTTAAGGACACAAATTGATCAACTCCTGTCCCCATATCATAAGGAAGTAGAATTATTGGATGGTATACCTGGTGTGAACAAAGCAGCCGCAGTGCATCCCAGTTGATTAATTATAGACAAACACGTACGGTGTTTTTTTATATTCATTAACAATATGGTTTCAAGAGGAAAGTGTTATTAGAGATTCTTATTTTACAAATTAAATGTTGACACTAAAGAAAAATAGAAGTATGATAATGAAGTCGCCTAATTAACGAGCGATTTTAACAAAAGAAATTCTTCGCAGAAGTTGACAACTATTCAATGTTATGTTAAGGTGAATGAGTTGAAACAAACCAACAACTATTGCTCTTTGAAAACTGAACAAAACAAAGCGCCAACGTTAAATTTAAAGTGAGCAAACACTATCAAAAAAGCAAATGAGCAAGTCAAACATTTCTTCGGAGAGTTTGATCCTGGCTCAGGACGAACGCTGGCGGCGTGCCTAATACATGCAAGTCGAGCGAATTGACGGGAGCTTGCTCCCTGAGATTAGCGGCGGACGGGTGAGTAACACGTGGGCAACCTGCCTATAAGACTGGGATAACTTCGGGAAACCGGAGCTAATACCGGATACGTTCTTTTCTCGCATGAGAGAAGATGGAAAGACGGTTTACGCTGTCACTTATAGATGGGCCCGCGGCGCATTAGCTAGTTGGTGAGGTAATGGCTCACCAAGGCGACGATGCGTAGCCGACCTGAGAGGGTGATCGGCCACACTGGGACTGAGACACGGCCCAGACTCCTACGGGAGGCAGCAGTAGGGAATCTTCCGCAATGGACGAAAGTCTGACGGAGCAACGCCGCGTGAACGAAGAAGGCCTTCGGGTCGTAAAGTTCTGTTGTTAGGGAAGAACAAGTACCAGAGTAACTGCTGGTACCTTGACGGTACCTAACCAGAAAGCCACGGCTAACTACGTGCCAGCAGCCGCGGTAATACGTAGGTGGCAAGCGTTGTCCGGAATTATTGGGCGTAAAGCGCGCGCAGGTGGTTCCTTAAGTCTGATGTGAAAGCCCACGGCTCAACCGTGGAGGGTCATTGGAAACTGGGGAACTTGAGTGCAGAAGAGGAAAGTGGAATTCCAAGTGTAGCGGTGAAATGCGTAGAGATTTGGAGGAACACCAGTGGCGAAGGCGACTTTCTGGTCTGTAACTGACACTGAGGCGCGAAAGCGTGGGGAGCAAACAGGATTAGATACCCTGGTAGTCCACGCCGTAAACGATGAGTGCTAAGTGTTAGAGGGTTTCCGCCCTTTAGTGCTGCAGCTAACGCATTAAGCACTCCGCCTGGGGAGTACGGCCGCAAGGCTGAAACTCAAAGGAATTGACGGGGGCCCGCACAAGCGGTGGAGCATGTGGTTTAATTCGAAGCAACGCGAAGAACCTTACCAGGTCTTGACATCCTCTGACAACCCTAGAGATAGGGCTTTCCCCTTCGGGGGACAGAGTGACAGGTGGTGCATGGTTGTCGTCAGCTCGTGTCGTGAGATGTTGGGTTAAGTCCCGCAACGAGCGCAACCCTTGATCTTAGTTGCCAGCATTCAGTTGGGCACTCTAAGGTGACTGCCGGTGACAAACCGGAGGAAGGTGGGGATGACGTCAAATCATCATGCCCCTTATGACCTGGGCTACACACGTGCTACAATGGATGGTACAAAGGGCTGCAAACCTGCGAAGGTAAGCGAATCCCATAAAGCCATTCTCAGTTCGGATTGTAGGCTGCAACTCGCCTACATGAAGCCGGAATCGCTAGTAATCGCGGATCAGCATGCCGCGGTGAATACGTTCCCGGGCCTTGTACACACCGCCCGTCACACCACGAGAGTTTGTAACACCCGAAGTCGGTGAGGTAACCTTTATGGAGCCAGCCGCCTAAGGTGGGACAGATGATTGGGGTGAAGTCGTAACAAGGTAGCCGTATCGGAAGGTGCGGCTGGATCACCTCCTTTCTAAGGATAATTACGAGAGCGCTTTTGTTTTGTTCAGTTTTGAATGAGTAATTCATTCAGATACGATAGATAAACATCACGATGTGATGGATTCTTTCTACTTTGTTCCTTGAAAACTAGATAATAGATAGAAGGCAATTAATTTTTTTCAAAGCATCAGTAAGATCTTTTTTAACGGTTAAGTTAGAAAGGGCGCACGGTGGATGCCTTGGCACTAGGAGCCGATGAAGGACGGGACTAACACCGATATGCTTCGGGGAGCTGTAAGTAAGCTTTGATCCGGAGATTTCCGAATGGGGAAACCCACTGTTCGTAATGGAACAGTATCTTTACCTGAATACATAGGGTACTGAAGGCAGACCCGGGGAACTGAAACATCTAAGTACCCGGAGGAAGAGAAAGCAAATGCGATTTCCTGAGTAGCGGCGAGCGAAACGGAATTAGCCCAAACCAAGAGGCTTGCCTCTTGGGGTTGTAGGACACTCAACATGGAGTTACAAAGGAACGGGGTAAATGAAGCGATCTGGAAAGGTCCGTCAAAGAAGGTAAAAACCCTGTAGTTGAAACTTCGTTCCCTCCTGAGTGGATCCTGAGTACGGCGGGACACGAGAAATCCCGTCGGAAGCAGGGAGGACCATCTCCCAAGGCTAAATACTCCCTAGTGACCGATAGTGAACCAGTACCGTGAGGGAAAGGTGAAAAGCACCCCGGAAGGGGAGTGAAATAGATCCTGAAACCGTGTGCCTACAAGTAGTCAAAGCCCGTTAATGGGTAATGGCGTGCCTTTTGTAGAATGAACCGGCGAGTTACGATTTCATGCGAGGTTAAGTTGATAAGACGGAGCCGCAGCGAAAGCGAGTCTGAATAGGGCGAATGAGTATGAGGTCGTAGACCCGAAACCAGGTGATCTACCCATGTCCAGGGTGAAGTTCAGGTAACACTGAATGGAGGCCCGAACCCACGCACGTTGAAAAGTGCGGGGATGAGGTGTGGGTAGCGGAGAAATTCCAATCGAACCTGGAGATAGCTGGTTCTCTCCGAAATAGCTTTAGGGCTAGCCTCAAGATGAGAGTATTGGAGGTAGAGCACTGATTGGACTAGGGGCCCCCAACGGGTTACCGAATTCAGTCAAACTCCGAATGCCAAATACTTATTCTTGGGAGTCAGACTGCGAGTGATAAGATCCGTAGTCGAAAGGGAAACAGCCCAGACCACCAGCTAAGGTCCCAAAGTATACGTTAAGTGGAAAAGGATGTGGAGTTGCTTAGACAACCAGGATGTTGGCTCAGAAGCAGCCACCATTTAAAGAGTGCGTAATAGCTCACTGGTCGAGTGACTCCGCGCCGAAAATGTACCGGGGCTAAACGTATCACCGAAGCTGTGGATTGACACCATTTTGGTGTCGATGGTAGGAGAGCGTTCTAAGGGCGTTGAAGTCAGACCGGAAGGACTGGTGGAGCGCTTAGAAGTGAGAATGCCGGTATGAGTAGCGAAAGAAGGGTGAGAATCCCTTCCACCGAATGCCTAAGGTTTCCTGAGGAAGGCTCGTCCGCTCAGGGTTAGTCGGGACCTAAGCCGAGGCCGAAAGGCGTAGGCGATGGACAACAGGTTGATATTCCTGTACCACCTATACATCGTTTGAACGATGGGGGGACGCAGAAGGATAGGGTAAGCGCGCTGTTGGATATGCGCGTCCAAGCAGTTAGGCCGGAAACGAGGCAAATCCCGTTTCCATTAAGGCGGAGCTGTGATGGCGAGGGAAATATAGTACCGAAGTTCCTGATTCCACGCTGCCAAGAAAAGCCTCTAGTGAGATGTAAGGTGCCCGTACCGCAAACCGACACAGGTAGGCGAGGAGAGAATCCTAAGGTGTGCGAGAGAACTCTCGTTAAGGAACTCGGCAAAATGACCCCGTAACTTCGGGAGAAGGGGTGCTTTTTAGGGTGAATAGCCCGGAAAAGCCGCAGTGAATAGGCCCAGGCGACTGTTTAGCAAAAACACAGGTCTCTGCGAAGCCGCAAGGCGAAGTATAGGGGCTGACACCTGCCCGGTGCTGGAAGGTTAAGGGGAGAGGTTAGCGCAAGCGAAGCTTTGAACCGAAGCCCCAGTAAACGGCGGCCGTAACTATAACGGTCCTAAGGTAGCGAAATTCCTTGTCGGGTAAGTTCCGACCCGCACGAAAGGTGTAACGATCTGGGCACTGTCTCAACGAGAGACTCGGTGAAATTATAGTACCTGTGAAGATGCAGGTTACCCGCGACAGGACGGAAAGACCCCGTGGAGCTTTACTGCAGCCTGATATTGAATTTTGGTACAGCTTGTACAGGATAGGTAGGAGCCTGAGAAGCCGGAGCGCTAGCTTCGGTGGAGGCGTTGGTGGGATACTACCCTGGCTGTATTGAAATTCTAACCCGCGCCCCTTATCGGGGTGGGAGACAGTGTCAGGTGGGCAGTTTGACTGGGGCGGTCGCCTCCTAAAGAGTAACGGAGGCGCCCAAAGGTTCCCTCAGAATGGTTGGAAATCATTCGTAGAGTGTAAAGGCACAAGGGAGCTTGACTGCGAGACCTACAAGTCGAGCAGGGACGAAAGTCGGGCTTAGTGATCCGGTGGTTCCGCATGGAAGGGCCATCGCTCAACGGATAAAAGCTACCCCGGGGATAACAGGCTTATCTCCCCCAAGAGTCCACATCGACGGGGAGGTTTGGCACCTCGATGTCGGCTCATCGCATCCTGGGGCTGTAGTCGGTCCCAAGGGTTGGGCTGTTCGCCCATTAAAGCGGTACGCGAGCTGGGTTCAGAACGTCGTGAGACAGTTCGGTCCCTATCCGTCGCGGGCGCAGGAAATTTGAGAGGAGCTGTCCTTAGTACGAGAGGACCGGGATGGACGCACCGCTGGTGTACCAGTTGTCTTGCCAAAGGCATAGCTGGGTAGCTACGTGCGGACGGGATAAGTGCTGAAAGCATCTAAGCATGAAGCCCCCCTCAAGATGAGATTTCCCATGGCGCAAGCTAGTAAGATCCCTGAAAGATGATCAGGTTGATAGGTCAGAGGTGGAAGCGTGGCGACATGTGGAGCTGACTGATACTAATAGATCGAGGACTTAACCAACGCTTTTAAAAAATGAAATACCTTCTTATTATCTAGTTTTGAAGGAACAACGTTCCTTTTATGTTTGGTGGCGATAGCGAAGAGGTCACACCCGTTCCCATTCCGAACACGGCAGTTAAGCTCTTCAGCGCCGATGGTAGTTGGGGGTTTCCCCCTGTGAGAGTAGGACGCCGCCAAGCAATTTTTATCACATCAATTAGGATTCATAAACCCGTATACACAGGTTCAAATCCTATCTACGCATTCTAAACCTTAGGATTCTCCTAAGGTTTTTTTGTATAAATTCCACCATTCGTGTATTGGATAGGCTTATTAGTAGCATGATTTTGGTAGGGGGCTTCTCGATGACCAGTAAAGAAGAAAACCTGGACAATAAACAAATTCTTCATTCTTTTGCCGAATGGTTAATGGGTCAAAATAAATCCGTTGGTACGATTAAAACCTATGTTGGAGTCATCTCCCAGTTTCTTCAATGGTTTAAAGAAGAAGCGGAAGAGATTGAAAAATCCCACGTGCAAACCTATTTAGACTATATGGAACAGTCAAACAAGAGTGGAGGAACGATTGAAAAACATTATTCAGCCATTACCATGTTTTCCAGGTTCCTTGATAAACCCGAGATCGTCCTCAACATCGATCGTAAAGCAAAGGAAAAGAAAGAAGATCCGCCAAAAGCTCTGAACATGTTTGAGCAAGCTGCTCTCCTAAAAGAAATCGATGCTTCTGGGCATTTCAGGAATATTGCTATTGTCTACACAATGATTCATACGGGTATCCGGGTGTCCGAACTTTGTGATTTGAACCATAGCGACATTCAAAAAGAGGGAGAAAGGCAATATATCCTCATCCGGGATTCAAAAGGTGATATAGACAGGAAGATTCCACTCTCCATGACTGCTAGTGAAAAGATCAAGGCATACAAGGAATTTTTAAATATGGAAACGGAAGCCATCTTCATATCCAGTGTGAATCAGCGCATCACGCCAAGGTCCGTGCAATATATGCTGACTAAATATAATGCGACTCCCCATAAGCTACGGAATACGTTTTGCCAAAAATTAATCGATAAGGGGATAGACCTTCAAACCGTTTCAAAATTAATGGGGCATAAAGATTTGAACATGACCAAACGTTATATAGGAGAAGGAAAAGAAGAATTGAAATTAGCCATAGAAAATACTTTTGAAAATTTATAAAAGAGGAAAACTTCTTATATATCGGGAAGTATTCCTAATCCTTGGTAAAGCTACTGAGTCTTCATTATAAAGTTCCAAATAGCAAGGAGGATTTCTACTACTGAATAATAAAAAAGCCTTTCTCTTATAAAGTGTAGGCCGTGTAAAGGACAGATTAAAAAGACTAGGCGGCTTTAAGGTGATGATCTCTCTAGATGGTGAATGCCACCTTTTGGCTACAGAAAAACGTTTCTCTTAATTTTTAATGGAAGAAATCGGTGTTATCAATTTTTATTGATGGCTTTTACTAGAATTCCGATCTTTGCGTTGGCCACACCAACATATTTTGGGGAGAACCTGACCAGGCGTTTGAACGCGACTAAATCCCCTTAGGTAAAATCCTTCTTATGTTCGGCTAGGAACATTTCAATGGTGTTGTTAAATTCCTTTATGCTGCTAAAAGGTGCGTGTGCGGCCGAGCCTAGGTCGTATCATATAGCGGGTGGGATTCCTGTCGAGTAAGAACTAGCGATTCGCTCGTAGCGAGTCTTGGAGGGCTAAAGGTAACTTTAGTCTTTAAGCGTAGACAGTTAGGTGGCGGGCCGAAAGCCAAATGGTTGAAGGGATTGAGCTCCATAATGTTAGTAAATCGAGAGGGCTGATGCTTTACGCACAGCAGAAAGCTACATTTTATCCTTTGTTAAGGGCAAGATGGATAAAACCTCTCTGGAGTCAGAGACCTTGGCACGTTACACATCGATATGATACGGCAACTCGGGAGACCCTATCGGTCTTTTCTTATTAGAAGAGTATGGTGTACAAGCGATAAAAAGCAAGGAAACCAAATGCTGTGTAGGGAGTCGGATAGCAGCGTAGTACCAATGAAGTTGGGTAATGCCGATGGAGGAAAGGCTAGCTACCAGTTATCGCCCTTACTAGGGAAACATTTACTACACTCAGAGGTAGGGATAAATGGAAACAAAACTACTAAGGATAGCAGAATTAGCAAAATCTGAATCTGAGAGATTAGCTACATTTTGTGAATGGTAACTAGGAGGAGCCGTGTGCGTGAATAGCGCAAGCACGGTTCTGTGAGGGGGGCAGGAACACAATCTACCGTAAGGTAGAGAGGTTCCCTTCTACTCGACTAGCTGAAGATTGGAGCTTTCTTAAGGCAGCTTTTTCTTCTTTAACGAACAGGTGTTATTGTTTAATGGAAAATCTACTAATCTAGTATAATAGTTCCTCTTTTGTCTATACTATCTATTAATATGGTATAGATTGGAGAGAAACAGGTATGATCTTAACTGATGTATGGGGTTTATATAAGGCAGATAAGCAAATCCAAGGTTATTCTCCACAAACATTAAAGGCCTATTACGTCCAATTTAACTTGTTGGTGAATAGTTTTGGAAATATATCCATTCAAGAACTTTCAACTAATTCTCTTAAAGTTTATCTGGGAAAAGCAGCTGAAAAGCTTAAACCATCCAGTCTGGGTCACAGAATTCGATTTATTAAATCTTTATTTAGATGGGCTCAGGATGAAAATTTAATTAATGGAAATCCTGCTTCCAAAATCAAGGAACCAAAATTAGAATTAAGGGTTCCAAAATACTTGTCTGAAGAGGAAATTGAACACTTGCGGGAAGCTTGTCATACAACATTCGAGAATGCTTTATTTGAGTTTATGTATTCAACAGGATGCAGAATTGGTGAAGCAATAACTCTAGATAGGGCCTCAATCAATTTCTCTAATCAATCAGCAATCGTACTAGGTAAAGGACATAAAGAACGAGAAGTATATTTCAATACTCGTTGTGAAATATGGTTGAAGCGATATTTAAATGAGCGAAATGATCATGAGGAAGCACTATTTGTGACAACACGTGCACCCCATCGAATGAGTATATCTCAAGCGAGAAACATTATAAAACTGGTAGCAAAAAGAACGGACATTAAAAAGAGCATTCATCCCCACCAGCTTAGACATAGTTACGCCACAAATTTATTGAATAATGGAGCGCCTTTAGAAGTGATTCAAAATTTAATGGGTCATGAAAAAAGTGAAACCACAAAAATTTATGCATATCTAAGTGGTGCAATGCGGAGAGACTTGTATAGAAAGTATTTTTAAGGGACCAAGGGTCCTTTTTATTTTGTTCTTAATAAACTATCGGGGCAGGATATTTCCATAGTGCAAGAAATAAAAAAACATTGACAGAAAATATTTTATATGTTACGATTAAATATTTGTTATTGAAACCTCTTTGATTAATTGGTAAATTAAACTAAACAGTTATTTAAATATGCAATTAATCAATAATTTTGGAGGGGAACTTAATGAGAATAGCTAATGGAGTTGAAATGCTTGAGTTAGAAGCTGAAGCGTTTGGAGGGAAAGCAGTCATACACCCGACGCTTCTCTGGGATGATAATGAAGCTTTTTGATAGATACAGGAATGCCAGGACAATATGAGCAAATAATCTCAGCAATGGACAGAATAGGTTTATCATTAGATAAATTAAAAGCAGTTATATTAACACATCAAGATATTGACCATATTGGAAGTGTGCCAGAAATCATAAAGGAAACTAAAGGAAGTATTGAAATATTCGCTCATGAACTTGATAAGCCATACATAGAAGGGGAAATTTCCCTTATTAAAACGAACCCTAAAAGTATGGCTAAGATTTTAGACTCTCTTCCGGAGGACCAATCAAGAATAATGCTTGAGCTTTGTAAAAATCCTCCTAAAGCTAAAATTGATACTACTTTATCGGACGGTCAAGAACTCCCCTATTTCGGAGGGATAAAAGTTCTATTTACTCCTGGACATACCCCTGGACATATTAGCCTTTATTTGAAAAAAAGTAGAGTTCTTGTTGCTGCTGATGCAATGATTTGTATAGATGGGAATCTAAGAGGACCCGTTGAGCAAACAACACTCGATATGGACACTGCGATTTCTTCTTTAGATAAATTTTTAAGGTACGATATTGAATCTGTAATTTGCTACCACGGGGGAGTATGTAATAATAAGGTTCATACCCAAATTGAAAATATCATTAAAAACTTATAGAACTATCAGGAGCATTAGTGCCATAAGAAGGTCGCCATTGGCGCCCTTTTAAACGTATAATTCTTTCCCATTATCATACATTCAAATCAGAGAAAAATTTTCCTTTCGCAGGTTTAGAAACGTAGTGTACTCGCACAGTGATTGACGTTTGCTTTCACAATGTGACTTTATGGATATGTGTAATACAAGTCTCTGGGTTTAGTCGCGCTGTGACATAGCAAAATAACAGCTACTGATGTTTCTGTTTCTTTTTTTGAAATTTGTAAAATTATAAGTAGGGATAGTCCAATCACTATCCCTAACATTACATATGATTTCGATTACCGAGTTCTTCCGCCTAATTGTTGTTCAGCCATTTGCACTAAACGTTTTGTAATTTCTCCACCAACAGATCCGTTTGCACGGGATGTTGTATCAGCCCCAAGTGTAACACCGAATTCACTAGCGATTTCGTATTTCATTTGTTCTAGAGCTTGCTCTGCACCATTAACTACTAATTGATTACTGTTGTTATTTCTAGCCATGTTGTCAGCTCCTATGAATGTAATGTGTTGCTAGTCATAGGTTTTGATATTGTTAAGAGTTATATACATAGAATTTAAAATAAATTAAGGCAGTGATTAAGTGAAATTAAAACTCACCTGTAGCTCTAGAAGGGAAGGGCACAGGAGAATATTGAAGCCACCGGGTCACAAGGTAAGGGTTTCAGAAGCTTCGACTTCGAAAAGCAAATAATCTGAGGTAGGTGTAAATCCTGCCGGTGAATATCCGTAGGGAAGCGTGTTCTCCTCTAGCCTATGCTTACCGAATCCCGCCAGAGGCTTTCTCCTGCTATTGCACAGTTTCCGTACTCTACAAAAAGTCTTATAGACTAAAGACTTAAGGGTGCTTTACTTCGAAAAGGGAGTTGCTTTGGCAGCTCCTTTTCTTAAGGCACTAACGGGGCAGGATAGTTGAAGAGTCGCTGTTTGATCTTTCTTCAACAATTGGGCCAGATTGTTGAAGAAAAGGAATGATTAGAAAGTGATTCTAAACTCTAAGTTATTTAATTAAAGAGGCAGTAAACTTCAATTAGCTGTCAACTAATCGATTGATTGCAATACGTTTAAACGAGTTGTGCTTATAATAAAGGTGTGGTTAACAAGAGATTGATAGAAATAAGGAGCTTTTTAAAATGACGCATATTTTAATAGTAGAAGATGATGAAAACATTCAACAGTTTTTGAAGCGTGCATTATTTGAATTAGATGCAGATTTACACCTTTCTTTTTCAGTCAGTGCTGCAGATGCCTTAGTTATGGTACAAAGGCAACGGTATGATGTATTTATCGTCGATATTCAATTAGTCGATTATAAAGGTACAGATTTGGTTAAACAGCTACGCTCTATACAAACATATAAATATACGCCAATCATTTTTGAAACAGCTGTTGTGACAGAAGAACTACGGGCGTATCGAGAATTAAAATGTTATCACTACCTAATGAAACCATACACAAAAGAGGAAGTGCAGAATATTGTTGCAGAGGTACTCGAATACTTGCACCAAGCAAAAACAGATGAACAAACAGTCAGGATTGAACAAAAAGGGTTTATTTTCGAATACCGATTGCAAGATATATTATATATTGAATCATTCGGCAAAAAAATGGTTATTCATCTCTTGACGGAACAAGGGGGACACCGACAAGAAAAAATTGCAGGGTATTCTTTAAAAGCGATGATGGGATTATTACACGAAGGGCCATTTGTGCAATGCCATAAAAGCTATATACTCAATAAATCGTATATTGAAACGATTCAAAAAGCAGACAATCTTGTCAAGCTTCGCCATTGTTTAGTCCCATTACCAATTGGACTTAAATATCGCGATCAAGTAATATAGAGGTGAAAAATGGGATTGTTATTATTTGAAACAGCACTTGATGTATTCTCACTCTTTTTGATTATGTTTTTAGTAGGGCGTGAAAAGATTAGCGTTAAAGGGGGAGCAGTCAAATGGCTTGTAGTCATCTTGATATTTTGTCTATTCGATCATACCCAATTTAACTCTGCTGATAGTAGTAGTGTTAATGCAGTACTGCTTAGGGATTTTGAAATTTTACCTGTTCAATCGATTCCAGGACTAATTGGACTACTTTTTTTGACATTATTAATGAATAGCTTTGTTTTAAAAGCATCACATGTTGAAATCATCTTTGTCACAATGCTTGGTTATATTATTTGGTTGTTAATACGATTATTCACTGTCGCGACGATTGATTTACTGACAATTAGTCAGTTGGTCATTCGTCCATTATCATTTCTACTAACGATATGTTTTTATTGGCTTGTGACTAAAAGGTTTTTAGTTTATATACGCAATGATTTCAATGAGTTTGTCAAATTAATGATTGTCAGTGTTTTTGGTTTTCTATTGTATATCATTCTGTCATCAAGGAATCAAAATGGGTTAATGATTCATCCTGTTTTTATAGAATTTGTTGTTTTGATTGTGCTTGCAATGCTTGGTTGGCTATTTTATGAACAAAAAAGGGCTCAGGTAATGGAAAATCGTATGAAAGCAACTGAAAAATATATACCAATTATTGATGAGTTAGTTGCGGAAGTACGATCTAGACAACATGAGTTTTCGAATAAATTGTTAGCCATTTCAAGTATTTTGCAATCGACTGAGGACATGAAGGTTGCACGCGAGCAGGTTTCGAAGTATGTAGAAAACGTGCAACTAACAAATGGACAGCAAGAGCTACTGAATATGGATCATAAAGTGATTGCAGGCTTTCTCTATACGAAGATGAAACGAGTAGAACAGTTAAAAATGGAATTACATATTGAACGTTCGGTATCGGTGTCAGCCTTTCCATGTGAAGATTATGATTTAATTGAAGTACTGGGTATTCTGATTGATAATGCCATTGAAGCTTGTTATGGAGGCGACACAATTTTAATTCGAATGATGCAATTAAATGATCGATATGAGCTGACAGTTAGTAATCCAGCTGGGTATATGACAAATGAACAATTTATGCAGCTTTTTAAGCTCAGATATTCAACGAAATCCACTCATTCGAACGGGCGAGGCTTTGGTTTATATAACGTCCAACAGATCGCGAAGCAATATAGCGGAAAAATTATCACACGAAACGAACAAAAGAATGGGCAAATGATTACGATAGGTATTCAATTTTAAAGCATAAACAAAGGTTTTAGAGGAACGTAAAAGTAAACGTTCCTCTAAAACTTTTGTTTGTTTCTAGCCTATTGTTTCGATTAAATATGTTCGTTATAGTGTAGTCAACGAAACGGAGGTATACGATGAGAAATTTACTCATACTGGAATGGCGTAAATTAAAACTGCCGATTTTACTTACAATCATAGTAGGGACCTTATTATCGATTATTTTATGTAACACCATTTATAAGAGTTATGCATTAGAGCATCAGCTAGAAGTATGGGAAGTTGGGTTTGAAATATTTAATTTCATATTCCCACTCCTTGCAGTTTTACCGACGTGTTGGCTCATGTATTTTGAGCGTAAAAATGGCTTCTTAAAATACATTTTACCGAGAGCGAGTAAAAAACAATATTTGTTATCGAAGTGGATTGTCATCAGTGGCAGTGCGTTCTTAATCATGTTCATCATTTCTTTTGTAGGTGTTGTTACAGCTCTTTATGGAGTTCAGCCGATTGATGTGACATATACCTGGATTTCACCCCAAACAGGAGAAGCTGCACCGAGATTATTACAAACGCATTTTGCAGGAGAACTATTTACTGAATCACCACTAATATATGGGTTGTTGTTAAGTGTTTGGAAAGGGTTCATTTGTGCCATTGTAGCAACGATGGGATATGTGTTTAGCCTGTATAGCAAAAACTTATTTGTCATTTTAACAGGTCCTTTTGTTTATACGATTTTAGAAAATTTCATCCTTTCGATTTTACACCTTGAAAATTTACGATTATTTACGGCTTTTGAACCAACAAGTGTCGAGGTCGAAGCTGTTGGCCTGCCATCATTTTTATTTGGTCCAATGTTAGCCATCGTTATCATGATCCTTTATGCCATTTATATGAACTTTAAGGTAAAAGAGTCTATTTACACGATGTAGGAGGAAAAAGTATGGTTTCAATCTTAAGACATGATGTTCGAAAGCATATCGGGGCGCCTTTACTATTATTAGCCACTATCTATATTTTGTTTTCTATAGTAGAACGGCAAGGTAATTCGGATAGTTATGAAGTGTTTGTTTTACGTATGTTAACGGAGCATTATTTAATGATTTACTGTATGACACCGATTTTTTTATTATCTATTTTTAGAAATTTAGAAGAAGATACACCTTTTTTATTAGTTCGTTGCCGAAATTTCACACGTTACTTTTATACAAAATGGCTAGCCATCTCGATTTACGCAATACTATTTGTTTTATTGCAAATCATTATTGTAGTTATAATTGGAATCGGCCTACCACATGGGAATGTCTACCCTGTGAATAGTTCAGCTGAAAATGAACTATTTCACTATTTTGTATCTATCTTCTCGACGCCTATAATGGCTACGATTAGTAGCAGTGTATATATGATGGTCGGCTTAGCTTTTGTTGGCGTATCCATCTTAACCATTTTTCATTTCTTCGATCGACGAGTGGTGACAGTATTGGTCCTACTTGCCTATGGGATTATGGCTATCAGTATTAAAATACCTGCACTAGGTTTTCTACCTTTTATTACGATGAATCGCTACATTATACTTCATCACAATTTTATGGAAAATGGTGTTTTATGGTCAGTTGCAGGGATGATTGTGCTGTTAAGTGTCCAAATCAGCTGCATTCGACTTGTTTGGTATCGAAAGTTGTCACCATCTTGGAATATAACACGCAAAGGATTGTTTTTTTATT